>CAIXAA010000320.1 GCA_903917305.1 uncultured Myxococcales bacterium
CGCTGCGGGCCCAAAGAGTTGCAGGATGCCGCGAAGCTGTCCATTCTTTGCGCGTTCGGTCCGCTTCGGGCCGCCGATCGAGGACCCTTGTCATGACGCGTTCCTGTTTCGCTTTGATCTGCTGCACTTGGCTCGCAGCATGCAGCTCCGATACCCTCCAACCCGTCGTTGGCTTGACGACCGCGGGCGACGTGAAGAGCTCCCCCGATGGACAACTAGGCGATTCGCTGAGTGATATTGCGGCGGGCGCCGACGCCGCAGCGCCCGACACCGGCCCGTGCTCCGCCGACGTCTGTGGCAGCGCCCCGGACGCGGCACCCGATGTGCCCGTCGCGACGGCAGACGCCGCAATCGACGCCGCTGCGGACGTCACCGCCAAGTACGGCGTGTGCTCCAACCTCTTCCTGTGCACGGAAGTCGCCTGCGGCACCACCATGCCCAAGGGCTGCGCCCAGGTCTGCATCGACGCCGCCGGCCCCGAAGCGCAGGCGGAGTACCTGCCCTTCAGCCTTTGCGTCGAGACGTACTGCCGCCAAGGCCTGTGCAACAACTCCAACGATCCCAATTGCATGGGCACGTGCTCCTGGCAGAAGTGCTACGGCAAGCTGCTGCCCTGCGGCTCCGACGGCAAGTCCGGCGCCGCCACCTGCGACGCGATGATCACCTGCTACGACAAGTGCGCCAACGCCGCGCCGCAGTGCATGTTCGACTGCTACGCGACGCTGAGCGCTGCGGCGCAGTCCGACTACCAGGCGATGAACGACTGCTTCGTCGCCGCCGGCGGCACGGATCCCGGCAAGAGCTGCCCCGACCAGCTGTTCAAGTGCATCGCCGGCGGCAAGAGCGGCGCGAAAACCTGCCTTGATACGCTGATTTGCACCGACACCTGCAACAGCCTGGCCGACAGCGCCAAGTTCGGCTGCATCGCCGCGTGCTACGAGCAGGCGACGGTCGCCGACCAAAAGACGTTCCTCGCCGTCTCCAAGTGCCTGAATGGCACGAGCACGGCCACTTGCTCAGACGACATCGTGACTTGCACCAACCCGACCGGCGCCAAGAACTGCCTGGACGTGATCAGCTGCGTCGATCCGTGCAAGGCTACCGGCAAGAGCGAAGGGGTCTGCTTCTTTACCTGCATGAGCCAGGCGTCCAAGCCGGAAGCCAAGAAGTTCGTGGACTTGTTGATGTGCGTCGGCAGCCAGTGCGCCTCCTGCAACAAGGACAAGACGTGCGAGGATGCGTGCACGAAGTCCAAGTGCCAGGCGCAGCTCAATGGCTGCCTGGGCCAGTAGTCCGGCTACTCCCGCGCTGGCGGCACCGGCGGGACGTCGCCGCAAGTCCAGGTATTCTGGCAGTCTTTCAGCTCCCAGACCTTGCCGCCGGACTGCAGGAACTTGACCATCCCCTCGAGCGCCAGCGCGCCGTGATCGAAGATGTCGCCCTTGGCGGCGCGCACGCACAGCGGCTCCTTGGCGTTCGCCGGATCCTTGCACTGCGCGAGGATGCGGTCGGTCTGCTCCCCAGGGAAGTCGAGGTCGTGCTTGCCGGTCGGCCGCACGTACGGCCAGAAACCGCCTGAAATTCCGCCCTTGCCATCATCCTTGATCGCGAACTTGTGCATCGGCGTGGACAGCCGCGGCGCCCAGTAGCCGTCGTAGCCCAGCGGATACGGCGTCTCGGTCCCCGTCGCCGTCAGCGTCGCCGAGCCCGACAGATCCTCGGGGTCGAACAGCACGCCATCGCCGGCCGGCGTCACGAAATGCTTCATCAGATCGACGGCTTCCAGCACCCAGTTGTCGATCAGCACCTGATTGGCCGTGCGGTTGTTCCACTCCGCGTGCTTGGTCTTGAAGTCCAGCCAGCCCGCGGCGCGCGCGATGCTCGTCCCCGTCGACGCCGGCACGTTCATGTCGCCAATCGTTGAAATCACGACGGTATGCGTGTTCACCACCTCGCCCGTCGCGTACTTCTGCTCGCCGCTCAGCGCCCGCACCATCGCCACCGCCGGATCCGCCGGATCGGCGACCATCTGGCCAAAGCCCATCATCCTGCGCAGTTCCGGCCGGGCGCGGTGGAGGCCCATGCCCTCGGCGATCGGCGAGAGCGCATCGCCCTTCTTGAAGTTCAAGTGCTCGGACTGGAAGTGGTAGTTGACGTCGACCCCGAACTTGTCGATGGTCTGCACCGGCTTGACGCCCGGCTTGAGCTTGCACGCCTTGCCTTTTTCTTCATCCCGCACGCCGACTTGGAACGCGTTGCCGGTGTAGAACGTGAGCCGGTGCTGCTGCGGCGGCAGGCCTTCGCGGTCCAGGCGCAGCACGTCCGACGCGAGCCCGACGCGGAAGCTGCCGCCCTGCCGGATGACCGCGCAGTCATACTCGCCATTGCTCAGGTTTTCGGCCAGTACCGTGTCGCCGGGCGCCATCGCCGCCATCGTCGCGACCGGCTCGCGGCCGGTGCCGTTGAGGTGCGGCACCACCGCCTTGACGGTGATGGCGCCGTTCTCCGGATAGCCGATGTAGAGCGGCCCCATGACGCGCAGCATCACCGCCTCGCGCACGCCGCCTTGCAGCGAGCGCACGCCGACGTCGGTCAAGCCGCCGCCCGCGCAAACTGGAATGACGGCGCTGGCTTGCGGTTCAAAGCCGCCCAGCATCGCCGACATCATGCCGCCCAGGGAGGAGCCGGTCATGCCGATCACCGAGTCCTTGCCGCCGACGTCGATCACGCCGTCACCGTCGAAATCGCCCGCAATGTCGCTGGCATCGGTCTTGCCGTCGCCGTTCGAGTCGAAGTTCCACGTCCTCTTGCCGTCGAACGCGCGGAAGATGCGGATGAGCTGCATGTAGTCGATCAGGCTCTGGCGCACGACGTCGCGGGTGTGGAAGAAGTAGGCGGTCCAGAAGTCGGCGCCGGGATCCTGGCGGCCGTCCAAGTCCTGGTCCCAGCTGCGGTTGTTCATGAGCGCGGCGAGGATGCCGGGGTAGCCCAGGCCGTCCAGCACGGTCTTGGCGATCTCCATGTCGCTCTCGCCGATGTCGATGCCGTGGCTGACGTCGTCGATGCACAGCGACGCCATGCCATGTCGCGCGAAATAGCCGGCAAATTGCGCAGTTGTCAGCTTGGAGCCGGTGTAGCCGTGGCCGATGATCGCGAGGCCGGCGGGCTTGCCATCCTTGCGCGGGCTGACCTCCTTGCGCGGCACGGCCATCCAGAACGTGACCAACTCCGGGTTCGCCGGGGCCGCAATGCGGTCCATGTCGGGCGGCCAGGTCATCTCGTTGTAGCTGAGGTAGTGGCCGGCGGCGTCCTTGCGCGGAAACAGCATCGGCGTGTTGTAGGAGCCAATCACGTGGTAGTCCACATACTTGAGTGACTCGATCGCGCGCTGGCCGAACACCGTCTTGGGGTCCATGCCCAGTTCCTTGATCTGCATGCCGAGGATCGACAGCAGCTGCACCATCCGCTCGCCGCTGATGACGTAGAGGTTCGGCCCGACCTTGGCGCCCGAATCGTCGACCAGCTTGTCGTAGACCGCGTGCAACACCGCCATATCCGGCGGGTATTCGGTTGCCAGGTGCTTCTGCACGCCGTGGCCGTAGAGACCGTCGCGCACCGCCGTGATGTCGGTGTAGATGGAGCCGGTCGTGAAGGTCCAGGCAAACGCGACGTCGTCCACGCCAAGTCCGCCCAGCTCGGTCGGTTTCTTGCCCAGCAGCTCCACCAGCGGCGCCAGCGCCTCGGTCTGCGCCGCGTGGTTCACGAAGGGATACGGCGAACCCACCGGCTGGCCGCCCGCGTCCTTCAAGCGGCGCGTCACGACGACGGCATAGGTCGTCCGCTCGCGCAGCGGCCGCATCGGTCGCAAAATCAAGGTGTTGGTCTCGCGCTCGTAGAAGTACATCAGCGCCCGCGAGCGCGACTCCAGGTCCGGCTGGTTCGGCGCCTTGCCCGGCAGGTAGTTCGGCACGTCGAGCAAGCCGTCGAGGTCCGTGTCTTCGCCTTCGTCGAGCTTGCCGTTGCCGTTCTTGTCCTCGTTCTCTTCCTCGAACTGCAGCGAGAGCGTGTTGCCGCGCGCGTCGTTCTCCCAGTACCCGTTGAGATCCTTCAAGGTCACCGGGAAGTTGCCGTTGCCGACGTCCAGCGCCGCGGGCCTGCCATACGTCGACGATCCCTTCGTAATGTCGATGACATAGACGACGTCGTTCTCGAACGCGTAGTCGTCGTTCCACTGCGCGGAGATGATGCCAGGCAGGTCGACGAGGCCGGTAAACGGAATCGAAATCGGCTGATACACGCCCCAGCCGTCCAGGTCGTCGATCTTCTGGCGCGTGATGCGCTCGAAGGAGGACGGCGCGATCATCGACGCGTTGATGCGCCGGTGCGTCGCGGAGTTGGCGTCCCAGCGCGTCGCGATGTCGTTGGGCAGCGGGATCTCCGGCAGCGGGCGGTGCTGGAAGTCCATGCGCACCGTGACGGCCGCCGACTTCGACGCGGCGATGCCCGCGGCACCGTTCTCGCAAGCCGCGAGCGTCGCCATGCCCAGGCTGACAGCAAGAAAACCAAACAGCATTCGAAGGTTCCGCATGGCTACCGTCCCAGGAGGCTGAGGGTCAGGCGCGTGGCCTGCACCGGATCGCTGTTGCCGTCGGGGCCTTGAATGGCGGCGCCGGGCAGCAGCACGCCGTACTCGAGCGCGAGCTGCACCATGCTGCGCCACGGACCGGGCAGGTGCATCTGGCCGCGCACGCCGACGTCGAACTCCGTGCCGAGCACGCGGCTGTTGCCGGAGTCGCCGTTCAGGTAGTTGCGCGGATAGCCGCCGCCGTAAACGCGAGTGTTGTAGGGGTCATAGACGCGCGACGGCGAGAAGGCGAACAGCGCGCCGCCGTAGATCTCGATGTGGTCGGTCACGCGGTAGCCGATCTTCGGGAAGATGGTCGCGGCGTTGAAGATCGAGCCGTCGCTGGCGAGGCGATCGAGATCCTCCGCGGGCTTGCCGACGAGGTTGGGATTCGAGGCCTGCAGGCGCGAACGGCCGGTCTGCCACGCCAGCACGCGCTCGAACAACACGAGGCCCTGGCGCACGTTGCGGTCGGCGTGGAAGGCGGTCAGCTTGCCGTCGTCCAGGTTGTCATCGCCGCTGAAATAACCGCCGTCGAGCTGCAGCGTCATGCCCGGCATCACGCCGGCCCAGGACAGCCGGCCCATGGCGCCCAGCTGCGCGATGTCGTGCGTCGGATGATCCGGCGTCGGGCTCAGCGTCGTGTCGCCGGTGATCCACGCGCACTCCGCCTCGAGCCGCATGCCATTGCGCGCCGCGTCGCGGTAGTCGAAGTCGAGCGCGCCGTCGAGCACGCCGACCTTGAGCGTCTTGCCGTCATCCTGGTGCTGGTCGCGGTAGGCGCCGTAGAAGCCGGCCCAACGCTGCTTGTCGAGGTAGAGCTTGGTGGCGAACGAGTACTGGTTGGCCTTCTGGTTGGCGCCGGTGAGCGTGTCGTCGTCGATCACGCTGTCCGCCGAGGCGGAGACCAGCCAGCCGCGCAGCGGGCTGTCCTTGTCCTCGGCGAAGGGCATGGCGTAGACCTGGACGCGGGCGACGCGATCGCCGCTGCGGCCGAGCGAGAACCAGTCGTTGCGGTCGACGGTGCGGCCGGCGCCCCCGTCGTTGGCGACCAGGCCCATGCCCCAGTGCGACGTCATCAGGCCGGCCTTGATGCCCACCGTCTTGCCGTAGTGCACGCCGATCCAGGCATCCTGCGGAATCATCGTCTCCAGCCGCTGGTCGGGCAGCTTGTCGCCGAGCGTGGCCAGCGTGCGGCCGAGCACGGTGCCATCGACGACGTCGAAGCCGAGCGCCGCGTCGAGCACCCAGCGATCGCCGGGGGAGGCGACCCTGGCGTCCAAGTGCGCGCGCAGCCTGGACGACAGCGTGGGGTCGGAGCTGGAGCGACCGCCTTGGCTGTCGACCGCGAAGGCTGTGGTGCGCTGTCCGGAGGCGTAGCCGCCGATGCCCAGGCCGATCACGGCCGTACCCTTGCCAGCATCCGCAGTTGGCGCAGTCGGGGCGGCAGGCAGGGCGACGGCGGCCGGCTCCGCGGGCTGGGCCATCGCGGGGGCGCTGGCCAGCGTGAGCGCCGCCGCGAGCGCTGCGCACAGCCGCTGGCCGAGAGTCCCGGGCAGGCGCCGGTGCCGCCGTCGATCGTGCTGTAGCTGTGCGGACATGCAAGGACTCCCGCGGCGC
>CAIXAA010000321.1 GCA_903917305.1 uncultured Myxococcales bacterium
CAACCCGGAGCTGATCGCCGCCCGCGCCAAGGGCTTGCGCATCCTGCATCGTTCCGAGGCCTTGGGCGCGCTGCTCGAAGGCCGCCGCGCCATCGGCGTCATCGGCACGCACGGCAAGGGCACGGTCGCCGCGGCGATCACCTGGCTGCTCGACGCCGCCGGCTACGAACCCGGCTTCGTCATCGGCGGCTTGCTCGAGAACTACCGCATCAACGCTCGCGACGGCGGCGGCAAGTGGCTGGTCGCCGAGGTCGACGAGTCGGACGGCTCGCTGGTCAACAGCCGGCCGGAAGTGGCGATTCTCAACAACTTGGAGCTGGACCACCTCAACTACTACCCGGAGTGGGGCAAGCTCGAAGCCGCGGTGCTGGCGTTCTTCCACGACAATCCGGAGCTGCGCCTCGCGGTGCTCAACGCCGACGATGGCGGCGTGCAGAAGATCCTGCACAAGCTCGAGCTTCCCGATTCGGCGCGCCTGGTGACGTTCGGCTTCGAGGGCACGCCGACGGTGCGCGGTGCGGGCATGGAAACCAGGCGCATGGCCGGCAGCTTCGACGTGGAGCTGCGCCAGGACGACGGCAGCTACCAGCGTCTCGGCCGCGTCGCCGTCAGCTTGCCGGGAAAGTACAACGCTTCCAACGTGCTGGGCGCCATCGCCACGGCGCTGTCGGTCGGCGTGCCATTCGCCGACATCGCCAAGGCTGCGCCGGACTACAAGGGGTTGGAGAACCGCTTCACGCTGGTCGACGCCGCCGGCATCGAGGTGGTCAAGGACTACATCTCGCACCCGACCGGCATCCAGCGCGTGCTCGAAGCGGCGCGCAGCCAGGCGGAAGGCCCGGTGATCGCGGTGTTCAAGCCGTACCGCTTCACGATGATCCACTACCTGCAGGACGACTACCGCGAGGCGTTTCGGCAGGCAGATCGCGTGGTTGTGACGGAGCTTTACACGGCGGGCGAAGTGCCGATTCCGGGGACGGACGTCCACGTGCTGTGCGCCAAGATCCGCGAGCTGGTGCCGGACGTGACCTACGTCCATGATCTCAAGGATATTCCGCCGTGGCTGCAGCGCGAGGTGCAGGCGCCCGCGACGGTGCTGTTCTTCGGCGGCGATGACCTGTTCCAGGTGGCGGACGCGTTCGTGGCGCTGCGCAGGACGCCGGAAGGTCTCTGAAAAGAGGGGTGGCATGATGGAAAACGCCAGCATCAACGCAGCTTTGGCCGCCAGCGACTGTTGGAGCGACGTCAGCGGCGCCTCGTTCACCGTCGTGGGCTTGGGCAAGTCCGGCATCAGCGCCGCCAACGCGCTGTGCCGCCGCGGCGCCGACGTCTTCTGCATGGACGACAAGCCCGAAGCGGAGCTGCAAGGCGCGCTCAAGGCGCTGGATGCGCGCATCCAAGTCCAGTGCGGCGGCGGTCCTCTCGGCAGGCGCGGCGATCTCTTCATCCTTTCGCCCGGTATCGCACCGCACACGCGGCTGTTTCGCGACATTCGCGGCGTGGCGCTCGCGATGCTCTCGGAGGTCGAGCTGTTCTACCGCCTCGACCGCGCGGCGCTCGACGGGCGCGGGCACCCGATGGCGGCGATCAGCGGCACGGACGGCAAGACCACGACGACGCTGTGGACCGCGCACCTGCTCGAGGCGGGCGGCCTGCACGCGGTGGTGGGCGGCAACATCGGCGATCCGCTCTGCGATTTCCTGGATGATTTGAAGGACAACGACGTCATCGTCGCGGAGATCAGCGGCTTTCAGCTGCTCACCTGCTCCGCCTTGCGGCCGCGCGTGGCCGTCGTGACCAACATCGCCGCCGATCACGTGGACTATTTCAGCGGCGATACAGAGGCTTACATCACGACCAAGATGCGCGTTCAGGATCGCATGGGTCCGGGCGACGCCTTCTTCATCAACGCCGACGATCCGGAGCTGGAGCCGCACCGCCAGCGCCTGCAAGCCGGCGTTCCCTTTGCGTGGTCGCCGTTTTCCACGCAGGGCGTGCCGGAGCGCGGGCTTGGCTTTGACGGCGTGAACCTGTGCTGGTCGCTGGGAAAAGACGCGTGCGTGCCGATCCTGCCGGCGGCGGAGCTGGGCAGCCTCGGGCGCCATCCCATCACCGGGCTGCACAACGTCGAAAACGCGCTGAGCGCCGTCGGCATGGCGCTGGCGCTCGGCGTGCCGCTCGACGCGATTCGTCAAGGCCTGCGCACGTTTTCGCTGCCGGCGCACCGCATCGAGCCGGTCGGCGCCATCGGCCAGGTGCGCTTTGTCGACGACTCCAAGGCCACGAATCCGCACGCCGCCATCGCCGGGCTGCGCGCCATGCAGCTCGCCGCCGGTGACAAGCTCGTGTGGGTCGGCGGCGGCAGCGACAAGGAAGCGGACTTTGCTGAACTGGGAAGCGTGGTTGCCGAGCTTGGCGCTACCGCGCTGCTCATCGGCCAGACCGCCGGTGCCATCGACGCCGTGCTACCCGCCAGCGTGACGCGCGAGCGCTGCCAGAGCCTCGAAGAAGCCGTCGCCCGCGGCTTGCAGCTCGCCAGCCCCGCCGGCGTCGTGCTCTTGAGCCCTGCCTGTGCTTCCTACGACATGTTCCGGAGTTACGTGCACCGCGGCGAGGTCTTCGCCACCGCCGTGCAGCGCCTGTCCGCCGCGATTGCCGGTCACTGAGCGAGGCGTTCGCGGCACCAGCGGGCGTTGATCTTCGCCTGGCGCGGCTCCTCACCCTCGCGAATCGCCAGGGCAAAAGCCGGCAGCGCCAGGTCGCAGTGCCGCGCCCGCGCCAGCAGCACGCCGCGCGCATACGCCGCCGGGTAGGTCGCATCCGCCACTTCCAGCTCGCGCAGCAGCTGCAGCTTGCGCGACAGGTCCAGGTGATCCACGGCCTCGACGCGGTAGCGCATCAGCATTCGCTTGAGATCGCTCGGTAATTCTGGCGCTGGCGCCGGCAGGCGCACCGCGAGGTCGTAGACGCGCTGCTGCGCCAGCGCCTCGATCAGCAGCCCTTCGGGCTCGTCCAGCGTGCCGCCGTGGCCGATGCCGGACGCCGCCAGCGCCTTGCCGATGCCGCCTGCCAGCCGCGCCAGCTCCGCCGCTTGCGGCGGCTGCGGTTGCGCGCTCAGGAACTGCTCGAAGCTCTGGTGCTTTGCCGCGGCCGCCTGCACCGCCGCCTGCGCCGCCGCACGCACCTCGCGCCCGAATGCCACCGCCAGCGCCCGCAGCGCGTCGGCGCCCGCGGTCAGGACCAGCGTGCGCACGGCTTCCTCCAGGTTGCCCAAGGACTTGCGCGCCGCGTCGTCCTGCGCCACGCCGTCCGCGCCCATGCGCTGCTCGACCCCGAAAAACGTCAGCAGTTGCGCGTGAATGGCGTCGAATTGCGGCGTCGTCTGCGCCGTGCGCTGCCGCAGCCAGGCCTTGAGCAACGCGTCATCGCGCTGGACCATCGCGTCGCGCTCGGCTTCATTCGGGCGCCAGTTGTCCAGCGTCAGCGACACCTGCAACCGCGGCTGCGCCGGCGGCGCCAGCAGCACGCCCGCCGCCGCCGTCAGCAGCATCAGCGCCAGCGTCACGGCCACCAGGCCGCGCGGCGGCACCAGCACCGGCTCTTGCGGTTCCTGAGTCTCCGCGGGCGTTTGCTCCACTTCGGCCATCGTCTACCGCGCCGGCGCCAGCAGATCGAACAGCTGCACCATCTTGGGCGCCTGCCACTCCTGCCCGGCGATGAAGACGCCGAGGATCTGGCCATCGACGATGACGTAGGTCTCCGGCAGCTTGTCCGTGCCCAGGCGCGTGCGCAGCATCGTGCTTGGATCCGCGGTGTTGCCGCCAGGATCGCGCAGCCACGTGCCACCCTCCGGCGCGCCGTGGCCCGTCGCCCGCTGCAGCGCGGCGTCGAGGTCCGTCCATTCGTCGTCGTGCGAGACCGCGACGAGGTGGAAGTCCCTGCCGTGAAAAGCCGTCGCCAGCTTGACGAGCTCCGGCAGCTCCTCGATGCAGGGCGGACACCAGCTCGCCCAGAAGTGCAGCAGCGTGACGCCGCTCGTGCCGAGATGCCCGGCCAAGGTCTTGTTCTGCGCCGGCTTTCCTGGCACGGGATGCGACTCCAGGACGAAGTGCAGCTCCTCCTGGGTCAGCGCGCGCGGATTGACCTCCGCGCCCAGCTCGCGCAGCAGGTCGATGGCGTGGCTGTGGGTCTGGTACGGCATCCAGAAGCGCACCAGCAGCACGCCGCCAATGAGGAGCACCGCGGCCACCAGCAGCAGGAGCTGACGCCGCTCCCGCCCTACGCCAGCGCCCTTGTTCTGCGCATCTGCCGCTTGCATCGACCGGACCTCCAGAAGTCAGCGCGGCAAGCGTAGCAGGGTCGTCCGCCGCCGCCTACGGGCTCGCCGCTACGTCGTGGGCGTGATCTCCACGGGTAGAACGAACCACTCCAGCGGCCCGGGACGCGGCTTGTCGGTCACCGTGGCCGAATGTGCTGGCGGCAGGATGGCTTGCAGCGCGGCCGCCGCGCTGGGCAGCACCGCTTCGCGCGCCAGCACCCAGTACAGCAGGTTCGCGCCGAGCGGGTAGAGCATCACGTTGTCCTGGCGCCAGGCCATGCGGCCGGTGCGGTTGGCGGTCTGCAGGGCTTCGATGTCCTTCTGGTCGAAGGTCAACTGCTGATCGCGGCGGGAGACGATCAGCGTCGCGCCCAGCGGCAGCTCGAAGCACGGCTGACGGCCGGTGCGCAGCGCCCAGGCGCCGTCGACCATCGCGCCACGGCAGGCAGCGCCCTGCCACAACCCGCGCCGCACCCCCGCCGGGTAGGGCACCGTCAGGCCCTCGTAGGCGAAGGTCTGGCGCTGCAGCGGCAGCAGCTCCACCGGCTTGCCGATGCGCAGCAACGCCAGCAGGCAGGCCGCCACGAGCAGCCCCGCCATGCCCCACGCGACCGCGCGCAGCCCGGCTTCACGCCACAGAAAGTGGTGGGCCCTCGCCTCGCTGCGGTGGATGCGCGGATGCAGCAGGAGCCCCGCCGCCAGCCCGCCGAGCGCGCCGCCCAGGTGCGCAAGACGATCGATGCGCGACCGGTCTTCGCCCGCAAGTGCGCCGAACACGAGCATCAGCAGCAGCAGCGCCGTCGGCGCCGCCACCAGGGAGAACCGCTGCCGCGTCGCCAGCCGCGGCCAGAGCTTGATGCCCAGCGCGATCAGCGCGCCCAGCAGGCCAAACACCGCGCCGGAGGCACCGATCGACAGCATCGCGTGGCCGGTCAGCGTCGCGAGCGACCCGCCGAGGCCCGCCGCCAGGAAGATGAGCCACAGCCGCAGCGGCCCGTACGCCATCTCCAGCGGCCGGCCCATCAGGTACAGGCCCAGGGCGTTGACCAGCAGGTGCAGCGCGTCGCCGTGCAGCAGCAGCCCGGTCCACAGCCGCCACCACTCC
This sequence comes from uncultured Myxococcales bacterium, assembly GCA_903917305.1. Taxonomy (GTDB): domain Bacteria; phylum Myxococcota_A; class UBA9042; order UBA9042; family UBA9042; genus CAIXAA01. The sequence continues at coordinate 5,424 of CAIXAA010000321.1, forward strand.
CCGCGCACCACGCGCGCCGGGATGTTCGCGCCCGCCAGCAGCAGCAGGTCGGAGCCGTGCGGCCCCAGCCAGGCATCCGCGCTCATCTGCAGCGCGCCCGCCAGCGCCAGAATTCCGAGAAGCGTCGCGGTCATCCGCGCGTGCCGCGAAGCCAGCTGCGCCTGCCGCGCCCTCTGTCCGAGGCGGGAGAGCTCAGCGCGCAGGCGCTCGCGTGGGTCGCCGGGCATGGGCATCAATCGGCAATCCTTCGCCTGGGCCCACAGGGGTCAATGCGGGAACAAGGCTCCAAAGGACTCCAGCACATCCGGGTACTTGCGGTACGTCGAGCGCATCGTCTCCAGGCGGTCCTGGATCTTCGTCATGCGCTCTTCGAAGTGCGGTCGGATTTCCAGCGGAATATCCTGGGCATAGCCGGCGGCCCGCAGCCGCGCCTTGATCATCCGCGCCTGCTCGAAGACCTTGGCCAGCTCCGCGCCGTGCTTCTTGCGGTACTCGTCGAGCGCGGCGGCGGCCTTCTCCGGCTCCTTGGCGTGCTTTTCCAGAATCGCGACGCCGGCTTCCAAGACATCGCACGTCGCGTCGACCGTCTTGCCGGCGTCCTTGATCGTCTCTTCGTCCAGCACCGAGCCCGGCTTGCCATAGTAGGTCGGCGCCGACGTCGCGTCGCCGTGCTGGCAGTCGGTGCAGTGCGGATCCGCCGTATTTGTCGCGATGAATTCGCTCGATTGCGCCGTCAGGTTGCCCGGCTGCGCCGCCGTCGCGTCGGCCACGGGCGCACTCGGCGTGGTCGCGAGGGGAGCCGACGCCGTCTGCGGCCGCGGGCGGGTGCAAGCGAAGCCCGAGAGCACCGCGCACGCCAACATGAGCCTGAACGCAAGACGCTTGCTCATGAATATCCTACAAAGATTGCAGCAGGTTGCGCACCCAGGCGGCGCGCGGATGGTCCGGGTGCGCCTTCAGGAACGCCTCGTACACCTTGCGCGCCTGCGCCGTCTTGCCGGTCTGCTGGTACAGCGTCGCCAGGAGGAGTTGCGCGTCGTCGTGGTTGCCGGCCTGCTGCAGCGCCTTGGCGGCAGCGGTCAGGTCGCCCGCGTCGAAGTGCGCCCGGCCAAGCAACGTCAGCGTGCGCGGACTGGA
>CAIXAA010000322.1 GCA_903917305.1 uncultured Myxococcales bacterium
GTGCGCAGCTCCTTGTAGTAGGCGCACGCGTCCTCGCCACCGCGAAACGCCGTGAAGATCGGGCCGATGTAGTAGACGCCGCCAAAGTAGCCGTCGATCGGCGACGGCGAATGCTTCGCCGACTCCCACACCGCCACGAGGTCTTCCTCCGCCAGCGCCGAGAGCTTCAAGCGCCGCTGCAGCTCGCCCATGTCGAGCTTCTTGCCCGCCAGCTTCTCGAGCGCCGGGATCACCTCGTCGCGCAGCTGATCGACGACGTACTGGCGCATCTCCTTGGTCACGTGGCCGTCCGGCTGGTACGGCACGTGCAGCATGACCACCGGGCAGTTGTACTCTTCGCGCAACAGCTCGAACCACTTGAGGAACGTGAAGCAGCCCGTGTAGGACAGCAGCAGCAGGTCCGGCGGCGGGATCTTGGTCCCCGTCGGCCCGATGTTGCCGCTGCGCGACATGCCGATGTCGCACTTGACGTAGGTGCACACATCCTCGGAATGACCGGCCTTTTCGGCTTCGGCGATGTAGCCCGCGGACTTCTGGCGCATGCCGGACTGCAGCGCGTTGATCTCGGGCAGCACCGGCAGCAGGCCGAGCGAGGTGATCAGCTCGGTCAGGTTGCCCGGCACGAAGGTGTAGACGACCTTCTTGCCGGTCTCCGGCGCGCGCTCGAGCTCCTCGAAGTGCGCGGCCAGCATCTGCTTCTGGCGATCCTGGCTCGCGTCCTTCTGCTGCGCGGGCTTCTGCGCGACCGGAGGCTTCTGGCGGATTGGAATGGCTTCGCTCATCAGACGGACCCTCGCTGTTGTTCAGCCGTGGCGCCGTTGCGGCGCCCGCACCGGTTAGAACCAGAGTTTGACGGAATCGGAAAAGGCACCGGCCTGTTCGCGGATGACTTGGAATTGCCCCGTATTTTCAGCGAATTTGAACGCCGTGAACGGGATCTTGGCGCGGTCGAGCGCGGCTTCGAGCATCGGCTGGTCGAGCAGCGCCGGGTCGCAGAACGAAGCGGCGGCGAACACGACGCCATCGGCTTGCGTCGCCTTGACGCGGGCGATGAGCGCGGCGCCCTTCTCCTCTTCGCCAATGTAGCGCGACGCGGTCGCCGCGCCGAACTTGATGAAACCATGCGCCAACGTCTCGAGAGGATCCGCGCTCTCGGCGTCCAGCGCGTGCTCGATGTAGCGCAGCCCGAGCATCAAGTCGTCCTCGATGATGTCGCAGCCGGCCTTCTCCAGCGTGCGGATCAGGTCGAACGGCGGCTGCTCGCAGAAGGAGCCGACCAGCACGACGCGGACGTTGTCGAAGGGCCGCGCCTGGCGCTGCATCACGGCGCTGGCAAACTCCTCCAGCATCTCGGCATGTTCCACCGCCGGCAGCATGCCGCCGGCGCGCACCAGCAGGTAGGCGTCGGAGGCCGGCAGGCGCCACGGCTCGCGGCGGCGCAGGTCGTCGAGCACGGCGATGGCCTCGCGACGGCGGTTCTCGTTCTTGAGCGCAATCCGCAAGTTCTCGGCGGTCAGGGGCTTGGCGCCGCGCGCCTCCAGCTCCTTGGCGATGCGTGTCAGCTCGCTCGCGTAGAACTTGCCGCCCAGGTGCAGCGCGAAGTTCTGCGGCAAGTCGAGGTAGGAGCTCCAGCGCTCCGGGAACAGCATCTTCCACATGCCGCCAAGGTTGCGGATGACGTCGCACAGCGAGGGAAACACCATGCCGTCCAGGCAGTTCAGGTGGCCGCCCAGGCCCATCTCAATGGTCGAGCGCGGAATGTGGCAGATGTAGCTCTGGTAGTAGGAGTCGCCGCGGATGATGTCGATCTGGTCGCCGCCGCCGAGGATCGACACCGGCAGGCAGCCGATCGCCTCGAACAGCGGGCGCGGCGCGTACACAGGCATGTAGCCGATGGCCATCCCGCCTGGATTCGCGGCCTTCCAGCGCTGGACCGCGCCGAGGTGCAGGTCTTCGACCATCGCGCGGGCGGTGGCGAGGATGGCACTGGCGCGGTCGCCGGCGAACAAGGCTTCTGTTTCAACGGGCGGATTCATGGTCATGCTGGGCTCCGTGACTTTCGCTATCGTTCAGAGACATTCCGCGTTCTGGGGCAAGGCACCCACCAGGGACGGCGGCGCCAGGTTCTTGAGCGCCGGCGCCAGGTCGTCCTGCAGCTTGCGCGACGGGCAGTGCGACACCAGGCCGCACAGCGCGAGGCTGTGGATGCTGCGCGCGACGTCTTCCGGCGTCCCGTGCAGATCCGGGTCGTACCACGCCCAGACCCAGTTGATCATGCCAAAAAGACTGTAGGTGACCCGTTCGAGCTCCGCCTGCGCCACCTGGCCGCGCGCGCTGCCGTCGGCGCTGCCGCAGCCGTCCGCGAACACTGCCGCCACTGCGTCGCGCCCCACGCGGAAGTACTCGACTTTCAAGGCACGCACGCGCTGCCGATGCTCCGCCGGCAAGGCCGCGGCCTCGTGCACGAGCACGCGCATCACGTCCGCATGCTGCGTGAAGTACTGGACTTGATTGTAGATGAACAGGTACAGCCGCGAAGCCGGGTCGGCGACGCCGGCCATGCTCTCTTGCGCGGCGGCAATCAACGTCTCGAAGGCACGCGCCTGCAGCGTCGCCAGCAGCTCTTCCTTCGAGGCGAAGTAA
>CAIXAA010000323.1 GCA_903917305.1 uncultured Myxococcales bacterium
GGCTTGCGCCTGGGACACCGCCTCGCCAAGCGTCACGACGGCCGTCTCCGCCGCCGTTGCCGGCACGGAAAACAGCAGCGCGCAGGCCAGGATCGCCGCCCGGAGGTTCACTTGCTCCCCCCGCCCTTGCCGCCCGACCGCGGCACCGCCACAGGTCGCACGCGCTGGCCATCTTCGGCCGCGTCGCCCAGGCTCACCGCCACACGCTCGCCCGGCTGAACCCCTTGAATCAACTGCACACGCTGACCGTCGTGCTCGCCGAGCTGCACTTCGCGCATCGCAATGCGATCGCCCGCGCCCAGCACCGCCACGAACGGCTTCTGGCCGCGCAGGATCAGCGCCTCCGCCGGAATCTCAGGCAGGACAGGCAGATGCAGCCGCAGCGTGACCTGCAGGAAGCTGCCCGCCGCAAAGCGCCCGTCGCGGTTGTCGAGATCCACCTCCGCCACCATCGTACGCGTCTTGGGGTCGAGCTCGCCGCTGACCCGCGAGATCTTCGCGGCGAGCTGCGCTTGGGGCTTGCCCGGAACGGCGACGCCCACCTCGTCGCCGACATGCACGACAGCGGCATCTGCCTGATCCAGATAGAGAAACACCCGCAGCCGATCCACTTGCGCCAGGCGCACCACCGGCAGCGCGGTCGTCTGCGATCCCGTCGCCGCCTGGACCAGTGCGCCCGGATCCGCGTAGCGCGCCGTGATCAGGCCCGCGAAAGGCGCATGAATTAGACGATAGTCGCGCTGCTGCTGGGCGGCGCGCACCTGAGCGCCGGCCACGCCCGCGCTGGCCTCTGCCTGCTGCGCATCCTGTTCCGACACGATGCCGGGCGTCGCCAGCCGCCGCGCGCGGTCGGCCAGCACGCGGCGGTTGCGCGCATCGATCTCCGCGGCGCGCACTTGCGTATCCAGCTCCGGCGAGTCGATGACCGCGAGCAGCTGCCCGGCCTCGACGCGATCGCCGCGATCGACTTTGATGTCATGGAGATAGCCACTCACTTTCGCGTACAGCACCGTCGCCGCATAGGGCCGCGCTTCGCCGAGCAGCACGCGGGTCCGGTCCGGGCTCGAACGGACCACGGGCACGAAGGCCACCGTCGGGCCCGCGCTCAATTCCTGCGCCAGCGCCCGCGGATCCGCCCGCGCCTCGGAGCGGCGGACCAGCGCCAGCGTGCCGAGGATCCCCGCGACCAGCACGCCCAGACCCACGGCATAGAGGGCCAAGTTCGCGAGAATGCGCCGCATCGGCACGCTCATTCCATGTCCTCCGTCCACGTCTCGCCGCGCGCTTCGACGGCAAATCGCGCATCCTGGCGGTGCGCACCCGGGCGCGCCGTGCGCAGCACCGCATAGACCACCGGCACGACGAACAGCGTCACCACCGTCGCCACCAGCAGGCCACCGATCACGGCGCGGCCCAGCGGCGCATTCTGCTCGCCCGCTTCGCCCATGCCCATGGCCATGGGCAGCATACCCAGGATCATCGCCAGCGCCGTCATCAACACCGGCCGCAGCCGCGTCACCCCCGCGCGCCAGGCACCCTGGGTGGCGTCGATGTGCTCCTCCGCCCGAACTTCATTCGCAAAACTCACGAGCAGAATCGAGTTCGCCACGGCGATGCCCACTGCCATGATGGCGCCCATCAGCGACACCACGTTGAAGGTCGTCCCGCTGAGCGCCAGCATCCAGACGATGCCTACGAAGGCGCCGGGCACCGCCGCCAGGATGACCAGCGGATCGATCCAGGTCTGGTAGAGGATGACCATCAGCAGATAGACGAGCAAAACCGCAAGGATCAGACCGGCGCCCAGCCGCGTGAAGGACTCGCGCATCACCGCCGCCTGGCCGCGCACGTTGATCTGCACGCCCGGCGGCAGCTTGCCGAGGCTGGCGACCGCGCGATCGACGTCCGCCGCCACCGCGCCGAGATCGCGCCCTTCGGCGCTCGCGGCCACATCGATGACGCGTTGCACCGTGTAATGCGTGAGTTGCCCAGGCCCGGCGCGCGGATGGACCTGCGACAGGGCCCCGAGCGTCAGCGCCGGCGCGTCCGGCAGCGCGGCGAGCGGTGCCGCGATACCCGCTTGCGACACCGTCGGTTGCGGCGGCGTGACCGGCACGGCGAGCAGGCGCTCGGTCGAGTCGATGGCGCCAAGCGGCACGCGCACCGCCACCGTGTAGTTCACGTTGTTCTGCGGATTCACGTAGAAGGACGGCGCCACCAGCGAGCTCGACGACAGGCCGACCAGCACGCTCGATGCAACATCGCGTTGCGTCAAGCCGACTTGCGCGGCAAGTTGCCGGTCGACATCGACCTGGAAGCCTGGCGAGTCCAGGTTCTGCACGATGTGGACGTCCGCCGCGCCCGGAATCGCGCGGATGCGGTCGCGCAGCTTGCGCGCCAGCGCGCCCGTGACCTGCAGGTCCTTGCCCTCCACCTGCACGTCCAGCGCCGCGGATGCACCGAAGTTCACGACTTGACTGACGATGTCTGCCGGCTGGAAGTAGAAGGCCGCCCCAGGAAAGGCGCGCGGCAGGTCCGCCCGCAGCTTCTGCATGTAGTCCGCGGTCGGCTGGTGGCCCGGGCGCAGCGAGACCGTGATGTCCGCGTCGGTCGCGCTCACGTTGTCGGTCTGCACGAAGGCGAGGTTGAACGAGATCGGCACGCCAATGAGATCATTGATCGTTTGCAGGTCCACCCTCGGCACGGCGCGGCGAATGTGCTCTTCGACCTGGGCGACCAGCCTCTCGGTCGCCTCCAAGCGGGTGCCCGACGGCGCGCGCATGTGCAGCTTCATCAAGCCCGCGTCCACACGGGGGAAAAAGTCCATGCCGACGTACGGCACCAGCAGCGCGGTCAGCGCCAGGACGCCCGTCGCGGCCAGGAGAACGAAGGTCTTGTTGCGCAAAACGACATGCAGAATGCTGCCGTAGAACTGCTGCAGGCGCTCGAAGCCGCCCTCGCGCGCCCTCTCCACCCAGCCGAACAGCCCCGTCGGCGGACCGTGGCGCTCGCTCGCCATCAGCATCCGCGCCAGCGTCGGCACCAGCGTTCGCGACAGCAGGTACGACGCCAGCATCGCGATCACGACCGCCAGCGCCAGCGGCGCGAACAGGTAGCGCGCCGGCCCATGCAGCAGCACGACCGGGAAGAACACGATGCAGATCGCGAGGGTCGCCACGATCGCCGGCGTCGCCACCTGGTGCGCGCCATCGAGGATCGCGACGGTCAGCGGCTTGCCCAGGCCGCGGTTGCGGTGGATGTTCTCGACTTCCACCGTCGCGTCGTCGACGAGCATGCCGATGGCGAGCGAAAGTCCGCCCAGCGTCATGATATTCAGCGTCTGGCCGAGCATGTTGAGGCCGAAGACGGCGGTCAGGATCGCCAGCGGGATCGAGGTGCAGACGAGCACGACCGAGCGCCAACTGCCTAGAAACGCGAGGATCATCAGGGACACCAGGATCGACGCCAGGACGGCCTCGCGCAGCACGCCTTCGATGGCGTGGCGCACGAAGATCGACTGGTCGAAATCGACCTTCAATTCGAGCCCTTCCGGAGCGGCGGCGCGAATCGCCGGCAAGGCGGCCTTGGTGGCATCGACGACGGCAAGGGTCGAGGCATCGGCCTTGCGCAGGATGGCGAGGTACGTGGCGCGCCGGCCGTCGACGCGCACGATGCTGACCTGGTCGGCAAAGCCGTCCTCCACCTTGGCCACGTCGCCCAGCAACACCGCGGCACCATTGACGATCTTGACCGGAAACTGCGCAAACTGCGGCACCGCGCTGGGGCTCGAGTTGAGGAACACGTCGAACTCGCGCTGGCCCATGCGCGCGGTGCCGGCGGGCACGATCAGGTTGGACGCCTGCAGCGCATTGACGACGTCGGTCGGCGCAAGGCCACGCGCTTCGAGCTTCTGCAGGTCGAGGTCGACGTTGATCTGCCGCTGCTTGCCGCCAAACGGCGCGGGGGTGGACAGGCCGGGAATCGTGAACAGCTTGATGCGCACGAAATTGAGACCGTAATCAAAGACCTTTTCCTCGGAGAGCGTGCGGCTCGACGCCGTCAACTGCGCCACCGGCACGTTGCCCGCGCTCCACTGCACGATGACCGGCGGCGTGATGCCTGGCGGCATGATGCGCTGCGCTGTCGCGGAAACAGACGCGATTTGTGCAATGGCCGCGCCGATGTCGGCACCGGGCTGGAAGTAGACCTTCAAGAGGCCAAGGCCCGGTATCGACTGCGATTCAATGCGCGCCACGCCGGCGACGGAGGTCGAGATGCCGCGCTCGCTGATGAAGACGACGCGGCGCTCCATGTCCTCCGCGGGCAAGCCCGGGTAATTCCAGACGACGGCCACGACGGGAATGTCGATGACGGGGAAGACGTCGACCAGCATCGAGTTCGCCGAGAGGGCGCCGGCCAGCGTCATGAGCGCGCAGAGAACCGCGATCGTGTAGGGGCGGCGCAGGGCGAGACGGACGATCCACATGAGTCAACTCAGCGTGCGCGCTCTAGGCTGGCGATGGAGACTGTGCAAGGGGGTGAACAAACGAGAGGCGGGAGTTGTTCCATCGTGCCGCAGACTTGTTGCGTCGGTATTGCGGCACGGCCGCGTCTGGCATGCCTTGGCGTCGGGCGGCGATCCGCTGGCGCCGGATTCTAAGAAATATCTTCGAATACAGTGACGTGCGCAGCGCGTTTTGCCGCAAGTTGTTGTTGCTCTCCAGGGGCGCCAAGCCTAACCTTCGCCGTGGGTGCAGCCCGCGGCAAGCCACATGAACGCAACTGAAGCCATGGTCCTGGTCGTTGAGACGGACGCGGACGCGCGCGGTGACCTCGTGCGTCGCCTGAACCGTGCAGGATTGCAGACGCACGCCGCGGCCACGACCGACGAGGCGCTGGCGCGGATCGAGGCGCACCGGCCGGACCTGCTGATGCTCGGCCTCGACAAGCCGGGCCGCTCGGGTCTGCAGATGCTGGCCGACGTGCGGCAGCGCTTTGCCGCCTCGGATCTGCCGGTCATCTTGATGACTTACAGCGACTCCACGCTCGACGTGGTCAAGGCGCTGCACCTTGGCGCCAACGACTTCCTCGCCAAGCCGCTGAACGGCGCGATCATGCTGGCGCGCGTGCGCATGCAGCTGCAGCTGCGTGAGGCGATGGCGGCGCTCGAGCAGGCCAACCGGCGCCTGGAAGAGATGGTGCTGGTGGATTGCCTGACCGGCGTACCCAACCGGCGCCACTTCGACCTGACCCTCGATCGCGAGGCACGGCGGTCGCTGCGCGATCCAGCGCCGCTGAGCGTGGTCCTGGCGGATGTCGATCACTTCAAGTCTTTCAACGATTTGTATGGCCACGAGGCCGGCGATCGCGTCCTGCAGCAGGTTGCGCGCGCCATGAACGACGTCGTGCGGCGCGCGGCGGACTTCTTCGCGCGCTACGGCGGCGAGGAGTTCGTGGCGGTGCTGCCGGGCACGGACAGCGCGGGCGCGGTCGTGGTCGCGGAGCGGATGCGCGAGGCGGTGGCGGCGCTGGCCATCCCGCACGAAGGCGCCACCGAGACGGGGTACGTGTCCATGAGCCTGGGCGTCTCGACCGTGGTGCCTGCCGACGGCTTCGAGCCCAAGCAGTTGATCTCCATGGCAGATACGCGCCTCTACCGGGCCAAGCGCGGCGGACGCAACCAGGTCGTCGGCACGGGCCAGGTCTCGGGCGTGTTCGAGCGGTAGCGGCCCGGCGCATCCGCGGCGCATGGACGTCTGCCCAGACACTACGATTTCAGCTTGGCACGCAGGATGTCCAGCAGCTTGGGCCAGCCGCCTTCCTTCATGATCGGCGCAATCTGGTCCTCGCGCACGCCGGTCAGCATGGAGTCGCCGAGCACCGCGACATCGACGATGCGCCAGTCCGCGCCGACCTTGTGCATGGCGTAACGCAGCTTGAGCTCTTGCTTTTTCAGGGCATGCAGGATCGTGATGGTCGACTTGATCTTCGCCGTGTCCCCGGTGATCTCGGGCGCGTCGTAGACGATGGACTCCAGGTGCTCGAAATTCTTCTGCATCTTCGGGAAGGCGATCTTGGCGAAGACGCCGTGGAACAGTTGGATGAACTCCGTGCGCTGCGCCTCGGTCGCCGTGGGCCAATCGGCCGCGAGCAGCAGCCGGCCCTGGCCCTCGCCGTCCAGCACCTTGATGGCCATGGGGAATTTCCCGTAGCGCACCGCGGCGATCAGCGTGCGCACGGGCTTTTCGACGGGATTGGCGGGGGCATCGCCCGATTCGGCAGGCGCTGCGGGCGCAGGTGCGGCAGGCGCTGCGGCCAGCGCGGCAGCCGGGACCAAAGCCAGGCAAAAGGCGAGACGGAGAGGGAGGCACGCAAGCATGGCAGGCTCTTGGGGCGCGGTGTGCTGCGCCGGGTGGCAAGGGTAGTGGCGCGCCCGGCCCGACGCAACCGGGGCCTCGGCGGCTGTGAATGAATTCACGACCTCTCAGACGGGCGGCAACTCGAACGCCGCCGAATCGCCGGAACGGTAACGCGCCAGGACGCGCAGCGCTTCATCGAGTTCA
>CAIXAA010000324.1 GCA_903917305.1 uncultured Myxococcales bacterium
CATGCGCGCATCTGGCTGCTCGGCGTTCGCCCCAAGGTGCCCCAAGACTACCGCTTTGCCGCCTTCAATCCCGGCTGTGGCGGCTGCCACAACGTCGCGTCGGAAAACCATGGTGCGATCGCGGGTTGCCTCGACTGTCACCGCATGGGCGGCCCCGGCAGCGCCTCGCACGACAAGCACACCAAGGTGATCGCCGACAACCAGGCCAAGCTCGATCCGCAGGCCGTCAGCGCCGGCACGCCGAGCTGCGGCTGGTGCCACACGCCGGACAGCGGCGAGACCGGCCGCAGCCGCGCTGCCTGCTACAATTGCCACTTGAGTGGACACCAACCCATGGACGCCAAAGGCAAGGCGCAGTTCTGGGTCGTGCCCTGAGCCGGACGGATCAGAGATCGCCGCTCATCTTCTTCTCGTAGAACTCGCACTTGCGGCAGCTGCCCAGCTTGTCCGCGTACGTGCCTTGCACCTGACCGCCGCACAGCGTGCCGGCGACGAACCAGCAGTCCTCGCCATGATCGGGCCAGGCTGGGCAGACGCCGAGCGCTTCGGCGTTGGCGCCGCCTTGCTCGCGCCCGCACTGTTTGAACTCCCAACAGTTTTTCACTCTTCCCCCTCGCGCATCCCCGCCTGCGCCGGCGCGCACCATAGCCCGGAAGCGGTCGCGTGGGTAGCCGCCCTTGCACCGCCGCGTGCAGCCGCCTACCTTCCTAGCCATGCCCGCTACGCCGACCCTTCCGCCCCAGCCCGCCGCGATCCGCCTGCGCGGCGTGCGCCAGAATAACCTGCGCGGCTTCGACGTCGACGTCCCGCTTGGGCAACTCATCGTCATCACGGGTGTTTCCGGCTCAGGCAAGTCCTCGCTCGCCTTCGATGTGCTCTACGCCGAAGGGCAGCGGCGCTATGTCGAGTGCCTGTCCTCCTACGCGCGCCAGTTCCTGGAGCGCATGGACAAGCCGAAAGTCGATGACATCCAAGGTATCCTGCCGTCGGTGGCGCTGCGCCAGGGCAAGAGCATCCGCGCCGCGCGCGCCACGGTCGCGACGCTGACGGAGCTGGGCGAGTACTTCCGCCTCGTGTTTGCCCACGCCGCGACGCCGAACTGCCCGCAGTGCGGAGCGTCGGTCGCTCGCGCGCAAGTCTCGGCCATGGTGGATGATCTGCTGGAGCTGGCGGCGGCGCGACGCCTGGCCGTGACCTTCGAACTCCCCGTGGTCTCCGCCAGTTCGGCGCGCGCCTCGCTGCAAGGGCTGGCGTCCGCCGGCTACCACCGCGCCTTTGCCGCCGGCCGCGTCGTGCCGCTGACCGACGTGCTGCAGGACGAGCAGATCGGTAGTACGATCCAAGTGTTGCAAGACCGGCTCAGCGCCGATGCGGCCGAGCGCCTGCGCCTCTACGACTCCCTGCATCAAGCCCTGCGGCGCGGCGGCGGCATCGTCTCCGTGTGGTTGGAGGGCGCGACACCGGCCGGCCTGCGCACCTTCCGCGCCATCGAGGAAAGCTCAGGTTTTACGCACTTGCGTGCCAGCACCGCCCTGCGCTGCACTTCCTGCGGCACCGACATCGCCGAGCCGTCGGCGCAGCTGTTCTCCTCCAACTCCGCGGTCGGCGCCTGCCCGCAATGCAACGGCTTTGGCCGCCTCGCCGACATCGACCTGGGCCGCGTCATCCCGGATGGGCGCAAGTCCCTGTCACAAGGCGCGATCAAGCCGTGGAGCACCGAGTCGACGGTCGAGGAGCGCGAGGCCCTCGAGACCTTCTGTGCCCGCCAGTCCATCGACTTCGAGGCGCCGTGGCAGGACCTCAGCGACGCGCAGCGCAGCGCCATCGTCGAAGGCGAGAAGGGCGGCTGGCGCGCCGGCCGCTTCTTCGGCGTGCGCGGCTGGTTCAAGTGGTTGGAATCAAAAGCCTACAAGATGCACGTCCGCGTGCTGCTGGCGCGCTACCGGGCGTACCTGACCTGTCCGTCCTGCCAGGGCCAGCGGCTGCGGCCCGAAGCGCTGGCGTGGCGGCTGGGCGGGCTGACGCTGCCGCAGTGGCTGGCGCTGCCGGTGCGCGCCGTGCGGCAACGGAGCGAGGCGCTGCACCTCGACCTGACCGACGCGCTGGCCCTCGATCAGCCGCTGCGCGAGCTGCGTCATCGCGTGGATTTCCTGGACGAAGTCGGGCTGGAGTACCTGTCGCTCGATCGGCCGGCGCGCACGCTGTCCGGCGGGGAGCTGCAGCGCGTGCAGCTCGTGGCGGCGCTGGCGACCGGCATGACGCAGGTGCTGTACGTGCTGGACGAGCCGAGCGTCGGTCTGCATCCGCGCGACAACGATAGGCTTTTGCGCATCCTGGAGCGCCTGCGCGCCGCCGGCAACACGGTCGTCGTGGTCGAGCACGATCCGGCGCTGATTCGCGCGGCGGACACGCTCATCGATCTGGGGCCGGGCGCGGGCGACGGCGGCGGGCAGTTGCTGTTCGCCGGCCGCCCGGCCAGCTCGGCAGCGTGCAAGACAGCCTGACGGCGGATTATCTGCTGGGGCGCCGCCGCGTCGTGCCGGATGCGCCGCACGCCAAGACGCTGGCGCGGCGCGTGGAAAAAGACCCGTGGTTGCGCATTCTTGCGCCAACCGCCCGCAACCTGCGCGGCCAGGACGTCGCGCTCAAGCACGGCGCGCTCAACGTCGTGTGCGGCGTGTCGGGCTCCGGCAAGTCGACGCTGATCGAGGAGGTGCTGTACCGCACGTTGTTGCGCAAGCGCGGCGAAGCCACGGACGAACCAGGCGCTTGCGCGGGCATCGAAGGCGATGGCGCCATCAGCGACGTCATCTTGTGCGACCAGGAGCTGCCGCCCGCCACCGGCCGCGCCAACTGCGCGACCTACTTGAAGGTCTGGGACGCCATCCGCACCCGCCTCGCGGGCGAACCGCTGGCGCAGGCGCGCGGCTTCACCAACGCCACGTTCTCCTTCAACCGCGAAGGCGGCCGCTGCGCCGTCTGCGAAGGTTTGGGCTTTGAAACCGTAGACATGCAGTTCCTGTCCGACGTGCGCATCACCTGCGAGGCGTGCGACGGCAAGCGCTTTCGCGGCGATGTGCTGCAGGTGCGCCACCGCGGGCGCAGTGTCTCCGAACTGTTGGAGATGACTGCGCAAGGCGTTGCGGAGGCCTTCGAGGACGATCCGCCGCTGGCGCGGCCGATGCAGGCGCTGTGCGACCTGGGCCTGGGCTACCTGCGGCTGGGGCAGCCGCTGTCCACGCTGTCCGGCGGCGAGGCGCAGCGGCTCAAGATCGCGCACCACCTGTTGCAAGCCCGCACGAAGATGGCGCTTTTCCTGCTGGATGAGCCGTCGACCGGTCTGCACCTGCACGACGTCCACGTCCTCTTGAAGAACCTGCGGCGGCTGACCGAGCGCGGCAACACCGTGGTCGTCGTCGAGCACCACCTCGACATCATCGCGGCGGCGGATCACGTCCTCGAGCTGGGACCCGAAGGCGGGCCGGAAGGCGGGCGTGTGCTGTACGAGGGCGATCCGCAAGGCCTTTGCCAGCTGCTGGACTCGCCGACGGCGGCGCACCTGCGGCGGCACCTGCGCTGGCAGGAGAGCGCCGCGGCGGACCGGCTGCTGCTGCCGGAGGCGCCGGAAGTGCCGCCGACCGGCGCGCCGATCGAGCGTGATCCCGGGCACATCGAGGTGCGCGGCGCACGGACGCACAACCTGCAGAACATCGCGCTCGACATTCCGCGCGACCGCTTCGTCGTGGTGACTGGGCTGTCGGGGTCAGGCAAGAGCTCGCTGGCGTTCGATGTCGTGTTTGCCGAAGGGCAGCGCCGTTTTCTCGATTGCCTTTCGCCGTTTGCGCGCCAGTACCTGCCGCCGAGCGCCAAGCCGGACGTCGATCGGCTGACCGGCCTGCCGCCGACGGTGGCCATCGCCCAGCGCACCACGCGCGGCGGCACGCGCTCGACCGTCGCGACCATGACCGATATCTACCCGTATTTGCGCCTCTTGTACGCGCGGTGCGGCACGCAGCTGTGCCCGAAGTGCGGCGGACCGGTCTCGGGCCAAGGCGCGGAGGAGGTCGCGGAGGCGCTGAGCACCCGGTTCGGCACGGCGACGGTCTACGTGCTGGCGCCGGCGGTGCGCGGAAGGAAGGGTCATCACAAAGAAATTATCGAGAGGGCGCGGCAGCTGGGGCATGAGTGGCTGCACATCGACGGCAGCCTGGTGCCGGCGCAGGCCGTGCCGGAGCTGCGCCGCTTTGCCGCGCACGACATCGACTACGTGACCCGGCGCATCGACGCGAAGCTGACGATTGCCGAGAAAAAGCAAGCGATTGTGCAAGCCGTCGACGAAGCGCTGGCGCTCGGCGACGGCACGGTGCTGGCGCGCACGTCGGAGTCTGCGCCGACCACCTGGTCGCTGCGGCGGCACTGCGGGGTCTGCGACATCTCGGTGGAACCGCCGGATCCGCGGCTGTTTGCCTTCACGACTGCGGCGGGTTGGTGCCCGGCTTGCCAGGGCTCGGGCATCGAGGCGGCGGAGGTGCCTGCGGAGGTCGCCAAGGCGCGGGCCAAGAGGGCCAAGAAGCAGGAGAAGGAAGGTCGCTCCTCGGCGGATCTGGCGCGCGCCGGCCTGCCCGATGGTGGCGAGAAGATTGAGGATCAACCGCTGCGCCTCGCGCGCACCTGCCCGGTGTGCGCGGGCTCGCGCCTGCGGGCGGAGGCGCGCTCGGTGGAGCTGGGCGGCAAGACCATCGACGCGGCCGTGGACTTGGGGCCGGCGGCGCTGGGCACCTGGCTCGGCGGCATCGCCTTCAGCCACCGCGATGCGCAAGTAGCCGCCCCGATTGCGGAAGAGCTGTCGGCGCGCTGCCGCTTCCTGTCCGAGGTGGGCCTGGACTACCTCGCGCTCGGCCGCGGCGCGCCGACCTTGTCTGGCGGCGAGAGCCAGCGCATCCGCCTCGCGGCGCAGCTCAGCTCCAACCTGCGCGGCGTGCTGTACGTGCTGGACGAGCCGACCATCGGCCTGCATCCGGCCGACAATGCCAAGCTCTTGGAAGCACTGCGCGATCTCGTGACGCGCGGCAACGGCCTGCTGGTGGTCGAGCACGACGAAGAGACCATCCGCCATGCCGACCACGTCATCGAGCTCGGGCCTTCGGGCGGCAAGGGCGGCGGGCGCGTGCTGGTCGAAGGCTCGCTGCAAGCACTGATGGACACGCCGGATTCTCCGACAGGGCAGGCGCTGCGGTTGGGGCAGGCTCGCCGCGTGCGGCACGCGCCGCGCAGCATCGACAAGGACACCGCGTTCATCACCGTGCGCGGCGCAAAACGCAACAACCTCAAAGACGTCACGGCGCGCTTTGCCCGCGGCCGCTTCAACGTCGTCACCGGAGTCTCCGGCTCCGGCAAGTCGACGCTGGTGCGCGATCTGCTCGTGGCGCGCGGCAACGAGGGCGTCAGCGTCACCGACCTGCGCCGGGGAACTGTCAGTCCCAGCGCGGAGTTGGACGGCATCGACGGCCTGGAGGGCCTCGGCCGCATCGTCGAGGTCGACCAGTCGCCCATCGGCCGCACGCCGCGCTCCTGCCCGGCGACCTACATCGCGGTGTTCGACGACTTGCGAAAGCAATTCGCGGCCTTGCCCGATGCCAAAGTCGCCGGGCTCACCGCCGCCAGCTTCTCGTTCAACGTCGAGGGCGGCCGCTGCGAGGCATGCGGCGGTGCCGGCCAGTCCAAGGTCGAGATGAGCTTTTTGCCCACCGTGTTCGTGCCTTGCGAGCAATGTGGCGGCAGCCGCTACGACGAGCGCGTGCTGCAGGTGCGCTACAAGGGCGCGAGCATGGCCGACGTGCTGCGGATGTCGATCGAGGAGGCGGCCGAGCACTTCACCCACGTGCGCTCCGTCGCGCGGCCGCTGGAATTGGCGGTCAAGGTCGGGCTGGGCTACCTGCAGCTCGGGCAGGGCTCCAACACGCTGTCCGGCGGTGAGGCGCAGCGCATCAAGATCGTTGCGGAATTGTGCAAGAAACGGCGCTTCGAGACCGTCTACGTCCTCGACGAGCCGACCACCGGCCTGCACCTGATGGACCTGCAGAAGCTGCTCGCGGTGCTGCACGAGCTGGTGGATCGCGGCGACACGCTGGTGGTCATCGAGCACCAGCTGGATCTGGTGCGCGAGGCGGACTGGCTTGTGGACTTGGGACCGGGCGCGGGCGAGGCCGGTGGGCAGCTGCTGCACGAGGGGCCGGTGGCGGCGCTGGTTCGCGGCAAGAGCAAGACGCCGACCGCGGTGGCGCTGCGGGCGTAGCGCCCGCGGCTGCGCGAGCCCGTCAAGTCGCGGCGAGGTGAAACGTGTTCTTGCCTGCGCGCTTGGCCTCGTAGAGCGCGGCATCCGCGCATTTGGTCAGCGCCTCCGCGTCCTGGCCATGCAGGGGGTAGAGGGCGACACCCGCGCTCGCGGTGACGCGGATCTCATGACCTTTCACTTCATAGGGTTGCGACAGCACGGCGAGCACCTTGGCCGCCACGTTGGTGGCATCCGCGGGACCGCTGACGAGCCACAGCGCAACCATGAACTCGTCGCCGCCCAGGCGCGCCACGGTGTCCTCTTCGCGCACCGCCGCCACGAGGCGCGCGGCCACGCCCTGCAAGAGCGCGTCGCCGACGTCGTGGCCCAGCGTGTCGTTGATCGCCTTGAAGCCGTCGAGATCCAGGTAGATCACCGCCATCGCGCTCTTGTTGCGGCGCGCCCGGATGAGGGCCATCGTCATCCGGTCGGTCAGCAGCCGCCGGTTCGCCAGCCCGGTGAGCGGATCCGTCAGCGCCAGGGCCTCGAGCATCGTGCCATGCTCGATGGCCTCGTTGTGCAAGAGTCTGACTTCCAACATGTTGCGTACGCGCATCAGGACTTCGGGCAGATCGAACGGCTTGCTGATGAAGTCCTTCGCGCCGCCCTGCAACGCGCGCAGCTTGTGCGCCGGATGCGCGGTGATGGCCAGCACGGGCAGGTAGCCGCCGGGCTCCAGCTCCGCCAGGTGCTCCATGACCTGGAAGCCATCCATGCCGGGCATCTCCAGATCCAGCAGGATCAGGTCGTAGCGGTGCTCGCGGTGGAGGTCGCAGACGCTGGTCGACTGCAGCGTCGACGTGACGGCGACAAAGCCGGCGGCCTGCAGCATCTGCTCCAGCAGCAGCACGTTGGCCGGTTGGTCATCGACGATGAGGATCTTGCCGCGAAGGATGTCTGCCTGATCGACCATGTGGATTGCCGCGCCTCGTTGGGGTTGTGCGCCGACTACGTGCCCAAGGACTCCAGCGCTGCATCGAGCGCGGCCAGGAACTCGCTGACGCGGATCGGCTTGGTGAGGTAGCGCAGGAAGCCCGCCTCCATGCCCAGCTTGATGTCGCGAGCCATGGCGCTGGCGCTGATGGCGAGCACCGGAATGTGGGCCGTCGCCGTATCTTCCCGCAGAATCCGGAGCGCTTCAAACCCGCTGATGCCCGGCAGGTTGATATCCATCAGGATGACGTCCGGCTGGTGGCGGCGCGCCAGTTCGATGCCCAGCGTCCCGTTTGCCGCGCTGAGCAGGCGGATGTCCGGGCGGCGCTGGATGATCTGCTCGACCAGCATCAGATTGGCCGGGTTGTCCTCGACGTAGAGCAGCGTGCGCCGCGGCGCGCCCGCCTGCACCGGCACCGTGGCGGCCACGGTCGATTCCAGGGCATTTGCGTCGAGTTGAGGTTGCGCGGCCGCGTCGAGCTCGAACCAGAACACGCTGCCCACGCCGACCGCGCTCTCCACGCCGATGACGCCGCCCATCAACTCGACCAGCCGCTTGCTCATCACCAGGCCGATGCCGGTGCCCTCTTCGCCGCTGCTCTCCTGTCCGAGGCGGTTGAAGGGTTGAAACAGCTGCGCCAGCTTGTCCGGCGCCAATCCCGCGCCGCTGTTGCTGATGCTGATGCGGCGGCGCTCCGCAGGCCGCATCGCGCAGGTGACCTCGACCGTTCCATGGTCGCGGTTGTACTTGATGGCGTTGGACAGCAGGTTGATGAGGACCTGCTTCAACCGGGTCGGATCGGCCCGCACATACGTCGGCACGTCGAAGCGGGGAAACGTCAAGCTGATGCCGCGCTTCTGCGCCTGCGGCTCAATCATCTCCTGGCATTCCAGGATGACTTCGGGCAGCGACACCGGCTCGAGCGACAACGTCAGCCGGCCGGACTCGATCACCGCCAGATCGAGGATCTCGTTGATCAGCTCCAGCAAGTACCAGCCCGCTTGCAGGATCTGGTCGATGCTGCCCTTCTGGCTCGTCGTCGGCGGCGTGGCGTCGGACTCCATCAACTGCGCAAAGCCGAGGATCGCGTTGAGCGGCGAGCGAAGCTCGTGGCTCATGCTCGACAGGAAATTCGATTTCGCGAGGTTGGCGGATTCCGCGACCGACTTGGAACTCTCCAATTCGACGTTCTTTTCGCGCAGCACCTGATCCAGCCGCTTGCGCTCGGTCACGTCGCGCGCCGCCGCAAACACGCCCTGCAACTTCCTGTCGCGGTCGTAGAAGGTCGTCGCGTTGTAGGAAACCACGGTCTCCTTGCCGTCGCGGGCGCGCGCCGTGAGCTCGTAGTTCGTGACCTTCTTCTCGCTCAGCACCAGCTTGATGCTGTTCTCCGCCCTTTGCGGGTCGGTGAAGTAGTTCTTGAACGGCGTGCCGATGAGCTCGTCGCGCGTGCAGCCGGTGAGCGCCTCCATCTGGTTGTTGACGTCGGTAAGGATGCCAGCCGGATCGGTGGTCATGATGGCGTCGATATTCGATTCGATGAGCGAGCGCGTGTAGAACTGCAGGTCGCGCAAACGCTGATCGAGCAGCTTCTGCTCGGCTTCGACCTGCTTGCGCGCGGTGTTGTCCGTGCCGATGAGCAGGTAGCCGATGATGGCGTTGTTCGCGTCGCGCAGGGCGGTCACCGAGACCACCGCCGGGAAGCGGCTGCCGTCCTTGCGGATGTAGGTGAGCTCGTAGATGTCCTCGATGCCGCGCGAGGCCTTGAACACCAGCGCCTCGAAGCCCGGGGTGATCGGCGTCTCGAGCTCCGCGCTGAGCGTGCGCGCGCGGGCGACCACCTCCTCCGGATCCGAGATATCCGCCGGCGTAATCTTGTTCACCACATCGGCAGCGCAATAGCCGAGCATGCGCTCCGCGCCGACGTTGAAGATCTGGATGACGCCCTTGGCGTCCGTGGCGATGCTCGAGAAGTTGGCGCTGTTGAAGATGGCGCTCTGCAAGGCGTCGGTCTTGAGCAGGGCGGCCTCGCGGCGTACCTCGGAGGTCGTGCCGTCGCTCAGGATGCCGGAGTCGGAAGCTTTCGAGGACATGACGCACCTCGGCAGAGCTGCCGTGACGGGCGGGCTGGCCGGTCGCGCTGTTGCTGCGATGTCACGATACAGGATCGGCTGGCGCACGCGGGAAACCCGCCGGCCCCGTGCTGCCGATCCGGGCAGAGAAACTGGACAATTGCCTTGCCGCAGCCCGGCTATCGCACGTGTGGCGTTGTGTGGTGCGCCGGTCCTCGCGGCAGAACGAAGCTACTTCTTCTCGGCGCGCGCCCCCTTGAGGTACATCAGCAGCTCCGAGTCCGTCCCCAGGATCATCTTGGTCTTGGCATGTTCGCCGCGCCCCGCCCCCAGCACCTTGGGATACGTCTCCAGCGTCTGCAGCAGCGCGTAGAACTCCGGGTCCTGGTTGTAGGCTTCGGCGTAGATGCGCGTCGCCTCGGCGTCCGCCTTGCCCTCGATGTCGCGCGCCTTCTTGTAGGCTTCGGACCGGATCTCGCTGAGCTTGCGCTCCATCGTGCCGGTAATCTCCGCCGCGCGCCCCGTGCCTTCCGAGCGGTACTGCGCCGCCACCTTGGCGCGCTCGGCGATCATCCGCGTGAACACGTTCTGCTGCACGGCCTCGATGTAGTTGATTCGCTTGATCCTGACGTCCACCAGCTCGATGCCGTACTCCGCCTTGGTCAGCTTGCCGGCGCGGTCGGCGATCTCCTTGTGCAGGACGTTGCGGCCCTTGTGCACCACCAGCTCCTCGTGGGTCTGGGTCGGCGCGCCAGGCAGCTCCACCGCGCGCGCATCCGGCCGCACGGCCTCGATCAGGTCGTTGTCGGAGATCGTCAGCCGCACCGCCGAGTCGATGACGTCATCCAGCCGCGTCTGCGCGCCCTCGAAAGAGTGCACGGATTGCAGGAACTTGAGCGGATCGACCACGCGCCAGCGCGCCGTCGCGTCGACCCAGATGAAGCGCTTGTCCTTGGTGGGGATCTGCGCGCGGTCGCTGTCCCAGCGCATCATGCGCTTGGAGAAGCGGTGCACCTGGTACCACGGCATGACCAGGTACAGGCCGGGCTGCGTGTGCAACCCGCCGACCGGCTGGCCGAATTCGGTCAAGACGACCTGCTCGTACTCGGCGACGACCAGCACGCAGTTCTCCGCGAGCAGCCAGCCGAGGGCCAGGGCGATGAGGCACAAGAGCGCGTTGCGGTTGCTCATTTGCCACCTCCCTGCAGCTGCAGCAGGGGCAGCACCGGCGCCTGGTGCGCAGCGTCGAGGATCGTGATCTCATCGACGCCGGGCAGCACCTGCACCATCGACTCCAGGTACAGCCGCCGCCGCGTGACTTCGGGCGCCTTCTTGTATTCGCTCAGGATCTTCGTGAAGCGCCCGCCGTCGCCCAGCGCGCGGTTGATGCGCTGCTGGCGCTGGCCCTCGGCCTGCTCGACGGTGCGCAGCGCTTCGCCCTCCGCCGCGGGAATCTCGCGGTTGTACGAGGCGTTGGCGGTGTCGATCAGCTGCTCGCGGTCCTGCTCGGCGCGGTTGACGTCATTGAACGACGCCTGCACGGGCTCCGGCGGCGTCACGTTGCGCAGCTGCAAGGCCACGATCTTGATGCCGGATTTGTAGGACGACAGCGCCTCCTGCAACAGGCGCATCGCCTCGATCTCGATCTCCTGGCGCCCGACCGTCAGCACCTGATCGACCGTGCGGCTGCCGATGACCTGGCGCACGACGGCTTCGGAGACGTCGCGCAGCGTCTCGACCGGCTCCTCCAGATGGAACCAGAATTGCACGGGATCCGTGATGCGGTACTGCACCGACCACTCGACGTCGGCGATGTTCAGGTCGCCGGTCAGCGTCAGCGACTCGGCGGCGAACGGCGCCTTGGCGAACTCGCTGCGCACGCCGGCCTTGACGGTGCGAAAACCGAATTCCTCTTTCAGGACAGGGCGCGTCGGGATGTGGCGCACCTCGTCGAGGCCAAAAGGCAGCTTGAAGTGAAAGCCCGGCTCCGCGAGGCCGGAATAGCGCCCGAGCCGCAGGATCACGGCCTGCTCCTCGGTGCTGACGGTGTACATCGCGCCCTTGAGGCCGACCAGGACGGTCAGCGCCAGCACGGCATACAGCACGAACTGCAGCCAGTTCTTGGGCAAGTTGGCGCCCCACGGCGGCCCGACGGGTCCAGTGGGATCGGGCACTTTATGCGGAAACGGCATGTGTCACCTCGGCCGTAGAGCGTGGCACACGGCGCAGCAGGGGTCCAGCGACCGGCGGGGCTGACGTCAGTCCAGGCGCCGCAGCTCCACTTGCAGCCCCGCGAACGTCGCCGTCACGTCCTGCAGCTCGGTGTGGACGCGAAAACCGGTCATGCCGCCGGCGGGAACAGTGGTGTAGCAGCCGCAGCCCAGACCCTAGCGCACCCACACCGCGAGGTCATCCACGGCAAATGCCTCGCTGCCGGGCAGATCGAGGTCGGCGCCGAGCGTCAGAACGGCTTGCGTCGCGCTGTGGCTGGCGATCACGTCGAGGCCGGTGCTGGTCTCGAACCACGACGGGTTGCCGCATTGGCTCGGGCCTGGGACGCCGAAGAACGGCTGGCTCCACACCTTGGCGCCGTCGACGGCGAGCCAGGCCGTGTCGCCGTCCCAGGCGTCGATGCGCAAGTACTTGCCGGTGATGCGAATCTGCGTGTGCGGCGGCAAGGACGACACGAAGCCGCCCACCGAGCCGCCCGCCGTGGTCGGGATGCCGACGCTGCCGTAGCCGCCGCAACCCTGCGTGGTGGCTGCGTTCCAGGCGCCGATGCCGGCGCTGCCGCTGCCGCCCGGCGTGAACTGCGCGAAGTCGATGCGCGTCCAGCCTTCGCCGTCGCACAGCATCTCGATCTTGCCGCCCAGCGCCGCCGTCGTGGCGATCCAGTACAAGCCCGGGCTGGAAAGGCCTGCGCTGCTGAGGACATCCAGGCAGGACACGGCGGGGAAATCGGGCGCGCCGGGCAAGCCGCAGCTCTTGCCGCCGCTCTGCAAAGGCGCGATGCACTGGCACGCGTAGCTGCCGGCGCTGTTGGTGCAGCCGCCGGTGCCGCAAGGTCCGCCGTCGGCGCGGATGTCCAGGTGGTCGATCGTCAGTCCTGGACCGGCGTTGTTGACCTGGTTGATGGTGTCGAAGGCGAAGCGCAGCTGCACGGACTTGCCGCCGTAGCCCTCGAGCAGGACCGAGTAGCGGTGCATTCCGGGTCCGAGCACCGCGGACTTGTCCCACACCGTGACCACCTGGAAGCCGATCACCAGTTGAACCGAGAGCTTGTCCTGCGCGAGGTTGCTGATCTCGCTGGTGGGCGTCGCCCCGAAATCCAGATCGAAGCTGAGGCGGTGCGCCGCGTGGTTCGACAGCACCACCGCCGGTCCGGTCGCGCTGCCGCGGTTGGCGTAATTCAGCGTCACGTAGTTGGTCGGCGTCAGCGACGTATTGCCGTAGAACAGCGCGCCTTTCCACAACTGCCATTTCACCGGCGGCGAGAATGGGTATTTCGTCCCCGTTCCAGGCACATACGCATACGTCGCGTCGTAGGTCCAGCCGCCGTTGCCGTTGGCGAAGTCCCAGGTGTACGACTCGATCGGGCATTCGTTGATGTCCGTGCAGGCAAAGCCGCTGCCCTGGTAGCCCGCCGGGCACGTGCACACGTAGCCGCCGTCGGTGTTGGAGCACGTCGCCGCCGGGTCGCACGCCTGCGTGCCATTGCCGCACTCGTCGATGTCCAGGCACAGCTTGCCGTCGCCCCAGTAGCCGGGGCTGCACGTGCACTGGAAGCTGCCGTCCAGGTTGACGCAGTCGGCGTTTGCGCTGCAACCGCCGTTGTTGACAGCGCATTCGTTGATGTCCGTGCAGGTCTTGCCATCCCCCGCCCAGCCTGGGTTGCAGGCGCAGGCAAAGGAGCCCAGGAGGTTGCTGCACGTCGCGTTGCTGCTGCAAGTGGCTGTGCCGGTGGCGCATTCGTCGATGTCGGTGCACAGCGCGCCGTCGCCGGCAAAGCCGGGCTTGCACGTGCAGGCGTAGCCGGGGCTCGTGTTCAGGCAGGTGGCGAACTTCGAGCAGCCGCCGTTCTGCACCGCGCATTCGTTGATGTCGCTGCAAATATAGCCATTTCCCGCGTAGCCGGTCTTGCACGCGCAGGTGAAGCTGCCGGGCAGGTTGCTGCAGTCCGCGAACTTCGAGCAGCCGCCGTTGCCGCTGGCGCACTCGTCGATGTCGACGCAGGTCAGGCCATCGCCGTTCACGTCCAGGAAGCCAGGCTTGCAGCTGCACACGGTCTTGTCGGCGGCCATCGCGCACTTGGCGTCCGGCGGGCAGCCGCCGTTGGCGACCGAGCACAAGTCCGTCAGCGAACAATAGAATCCGTCGCCGGAGAAGCCGGGCAGGCAGGCGCACGCGAAGCTGCCCACGAGGTTGGTGCAGGTGGCCAGCGTGCTGCAACCCGCTGTGCCGAGGGTGCATTCGTTGACGTCGTAGCAGCTGTAGCCGTCGCCGACGAAGCCGACGGCGCAGGTGCAGGAGAAGCTGCCGGGCTCGTTCCAGCAGGCGCCGCCGACCGGATCGCAACCACCGTTGCCGACTGCGCATTCGTCGATGTCCTGGCAGCTCAGGCCGTCGCCCTGGAACCCGGGCTTGCAGGCGCAGCTGTAGCCGCCTGGCAGGTTGCTGCAGCTGGCCTCCGTGGCGCAAGGCGAGGTGGCGAAAGCGCATTCGTTGATGTCCGTGCAGGTCAGGCCGCTGCCGTCAAAGCCCGGCAGGCACTCGCAGGCGTAGCTGCCGTAGCTGTTGACGCAGGTGGCATTCGCGCTGCAACCGCCGTTGTTCGTGGCGCATTCGTCGATGTCGACGCAGACCTTGCCGTTGCCCTGCAGGCCGGCCTTGCAGATGCAGGCGAAATTGCCCGGCGTGTTGCTGCACACCGCCGCTGCGCTGCAGCCTGCGGAATTGTCCGCGCATTCGTCGATGTCCTGGCAGCTCTTGCCATCCCCGCTGTAGCCGGGCTGGCACACGCAGACGTAACTGCCTGCCGTGTTGGAGCAATCGGCCGCGAGATCGCACGCGGCGCTGCCCAGCTGGCACTCGTCGATGTCCTTGCAGACCTTGCCGTCGCCGACAAAGCCGGGCTTGCACGCGCAGATCGCGCTGCCGACCGTGTTGACGCACGTGGCGGCTGGGGAGCAGCCGCCGGTCTTGCACTCGTCGATGTCGAGGCAGCTTTCGCCGTCGCCGACAAAGCCGGGTGGGCAGGTGCAGAGGACGGCCAAGGTGTCGGTGTTGCTGCAGCTGGCCGCGAGATCGCAAGGGTTCACGACGCTGCCGCAGACGTCGAAGGCTTGCAAGACCACTTCGGGGCTGGCGGCGACGGCGCTGGCGCTGCTGCCGTCCGAGGCCGTGGCGGTGCATTGCAGCAGATCGCCCTTCTTGAGCGGCACGCTGACACCGGCAGCGGCGAGCAGGTCGTCGAGCTGGTTGACCTGGATCTTGGCCGTGGTGGCCAGGGGGACGACGGCGCCGCCGAGCTTCCACGCATAGCTGTAAGTGATTGGATCGCCATCAGGATCCGTGCCCGGCGTCACCAGCGTGCAGGTGACCTCGCTGAGCAGATCGACGGCGGCCGGCACGATCGCCACGGTGGGAGCGGTGGGCGGCGCATTGCCGAGCACGACCTGCGCCGTGCCCTTGGGGCCTGCGGTCACGGGATCGCTTGCCCACACCTGCACTTGCCAGGTCTCGCCCTTCTTGGCCACGCCGGCGGCGACGGTCTTGCCGGTCTCGGTCGTCGCCAGGCCGTCGCGCAGCCACGCGTAGGCGTACACCAGCTGGCTCGCCAGGCGATCCGGGTCGGCGGCATCGGCCAGGACGTGCACGCTCAAGGCGTCGAGCGCGGTCGGGTTCGGCGGCAGGATCTCGACGACCGGCGCACCCGGCGCGGTGTCCACCAGCACGGCGAGCGCAGCCGAGGCCAGCTGCCCTTTGCTGTCCGTCACTTCCACGCTCAGCGTCTGCGGCCCGGCCGGCAACGTCGCCAGGTCGAAGGCCGTGACGCCCGCCGCATCGCAGGGCCCGGCGTGCAGCGGCGCGGCGAGGGCCGTGGAGCGCCACACCGCAGTCAGCGCGCCCGGCAGGTCGTGGTCGTCGCTCGCCGTCGCGCTGATGTGAACCGATTTCGCCAGTTCGAGCAGCGTTCCCTTGGCCGGGCTCGTGATCTGCACCGTGGGCGCCTTGTCCACCGGTGCGAGATCCTGGGCGACGTCCACCGGCGGCGCGCCGGCATCGGGTGTTCCCGGCGCGTCGGCCGCGTCGAGCGCGGTCGGCACGTCGGCGCCAACATCCTCCAGCGCAACGGTAATCTGCCCGCACGCCGCCAGGCCCAGCAGCGCGGGCAGCACGGCCAGCGCCAGCCGGATCGACGTCGAAGGCTTGGTCGTCCAGACCACCAAGAGCTCCTGCCGGCGGCGCAACGCCGCATCGCGCCACGCAATCAGAGCGACACCCGGAAACGGCCGTCGGCGCACGGCTCAAAGCGCAGGCCGCTGCGCACCGTGCCGTCCGCCAGCCGCACGCTCGCCGCGCGGAAGTGGAGATCGGCGACCAGCGCGTCGCCGTCGAAGGCGCAGCCGAGCAGGGAAGGACCGCGGGCGCACCGCACGACCAGCTCCAGCCGCGCCGGCCGGCTGGTCAGCTCGGCCTCGATCGGCTCCAGGCGGCGCAGCGCGGCCGCGTCCGTGCCCTCGGCCAGCACGCGCCCGTCCGCCAGCACCTGCGCGCGCAGCGCCTGCCTGCGCAGCGCCGCCGGCACGCGCAGGCCCACGCGCGCGGGGTGGGCGGCGTCGATGGGAATGTCGCGCCCGCACAGCTCGAACAGCACATGCACCGTCTCTTCGCCCGCGTCGCCTGGCAGCGGCACCAGCTCCTCGCCGCAGCGCAGCGGCAGCGGCTCGGGCGTGTGCAGGTCCAGCCAGCGCCGCACCGCCTGCCCCGCCGTCACCGGCGTCAGCACGTGGCGCAGGCTGTCGATCGTGTCCAGGTGCCGGCGCACCGTCGCCCAGTCACCGTTGTCCGGCTGCAGCGGCAGCGCGCTCTGGCCCATGCGGCCGTTGATGTACTTGTCGTGGGTCATGGCGCACAGCACGTGCACGCCGGGCCGCATATGGCCGCCTGGAGCGAAATGTGCAATACGTCCAGAGAGGTAGCGGCGCAGGATGTCCGCGTCGGCCAGGTAGTCGCCCTCGATGTTGTACTCGGCGCGGATCTCCATCGTGCCGTGATCCGCCAGGCCATTCGCGGGCTTCTGGTAGCCGTCGCGGCTCGCGCGCAGCGGGTTGTGCGGCGGACCGGCCGTGTAGAACGACGGCTTGGGCCAGGAGGAGTCCGCCGGCACGCCCGCGCGGCGCAGCGTGCGCAGGGAGCGGACGTCGTCGCCCGCGCCGTCGCTGAACTCGAAGCTGCCGGCGCGAAAGAGCAAAGCTTGAAAGCCCGGCCGGCCCAGGCGCCCGACCGCCTCGATGCGCTCCAGGGCCGAGAGCAGGCCGCCCAGCCGGCCATCGGCGTTGTCGGCATCGCCCAAACGCGCAAAAGCCTTGGCGAAATAGCCACGCTCCGGGCCGTGGGCCAGCAGGAACCGATCCGAGCAGGCCAGGACATGGCGCTGCGCGTCGTAACTGTAGGCAAAATTGGCGCATTCCGGCGTGTTGAAGGCGTGCAGGTGGATGCCGAGATCGTGCCCCGCCGCCACGCCCTCCGCCAGCGCCGCCACCGCGTCATCGCGCACTTGTCGCCATTTCCCGACAGCCTGGGCGTCGGCGTCATGCTCTTGCGCCTGCGCCAGCGTCCAATCGAGCAAGGCAAGCGCCGAACCTGCTTCCACCATGTGCGTCCACGGCACGCCACGCTCGCCCGCCTGCTGCTCGGCGTACTTGGAGACGTCGACCAGGATCTCGCGCGCCATCTCCGCGCTGATCGTCTCGTCGTGCTCATGCAACTCGTGATCTTCGGTGATGATCCACAGCAGCTCGCCGGGCGCCTCGTCGGGCACCGCGACCTCGAAGGGCAGGGCCAGCGCCTCGCCGTCGACCCACAGGTGCAGGACCAGCGTCCAGCCTTGGGCATCGGCGCCGAGCACGTGGTGCGGGCGCTGGCCGCGCAGCGTCCAACCGGCGACCACGGTCGATCCCGCGGCGTGCGGACCGGCGCTGGGCTGGTCGGCGTGCGGCTCGGCCGTCACGCCCAGACCATAGGGCTCCGCCAGCGCCCAGCGCATGACGGCGGCGGGCCTCTTGGCGGTGATCTCGAATGCGATCTGGGCACTTTGACCGCGCGCCAGCGTCAGCGGCGCCTCCTCCAGGCGCCGGGCCGCCGCCGGCGTCCGCACGTGCTGCGCGTCCAGCACCGCGCGCACCGCGAGGCCACGGGCGCGCCAGAACGCCTCGGCATCCTGCGGATCCAGCGCGCTCGCGCGGCGCCAGGCGTCCTGCACGGCCTGCTGCCGCACCTGCGCCGGTGCGCGGCGCCGCGAGCCCGGCTGCGCCGTCTCGATGGCCGCCAGGCTCATCCCAAGTGCGCGCCACGCCAGGGCATCCTGAGGTTCGAGCGCCAGCGCCGCCCGCGCAGCGGCCTCCGCCTCTTGCAGTGCCGCCGCCGTCCCGGCCGCCACCAGCCGCTCGGCCAGCACCCGCCAGGCCCACGCGTCGTCCGGATCCTGCGCCAGCCAGCGGCGCAGCGCGTCCGGCGCCAGGTGCTGCGGCGGGTCCGCCAGCATCGCCTTGCGCTGGGCCGCCAGATCCGCGCCGGTCCACGTGCCGCTGGTCGCGTGCAGCGTCGCCGGATCGTGCCACGGCGGCTGACGCAGCGCCGCGCCCACGCCCAGCCGCTCCAGCCCTTGCAGCGCCGCATGGAACGCCGCGATGTCCGAGTGCGCCACCGCTTCGCCCAGGTTCTTGCCCTGCCCGGTGTTGCGCACCAGGCGGCCCAGCAGCTTGACCAGGATGTTCTCGGTCTGCCGGTGCCGCATCCGATCCACGACGCGGCGGTAGGCCGCTTCGGCACCTTGATGATCACCCATCTTTTCACAGACTTCGCCAAGACGCAGCGCCGTGCGCAGCACCGCGTCGTAGTGCACCTCGGCTTGGGCCAGGCACTGGCGCTCCAGGGAGCGCAGCGGCTTGCCCGGCACGCGGCTCAGCGCCTCCGCCGCCGCCAACTCCGCGGCGCCCAACGACTCTTGCGCGATGCGGCGCAGCATGTAGCCGTCGTGGGTCACCAGTTGGCGCGCAATCGCGGTGGCTTTCTTGAGGCGGCGCAGGGGTGCGGGCATGCGATCATCCGGCGGTGGTGGCACTTCGGGCGGCAGCACGGCATGATAGGCGACGCCGCGCCGGTTGGCCAAGATCGCTTTGCGTGTCCGGTCATGGAGCTGAAATGAGACAAGTTTCAACCGCCCTCGCCGCGCTCGGCCTGGCCTTGTGCTGCGGCTGCGCGAGCCCGAGCGCCGCCGCCAAGGTCGCCGACGCGGCCGCGACCGATGCCAAGTCGCCGCAAGCCGATGCGAAGACCGTCAACAACTACGCACAGGGCTACGGCGCGCACCTGGTGTTTCATGGCGGCGACGCGGACGGATTCGACTTGAAGCTGGACCGCGATCTCTACGACGCGGCGCAGACCGGCACGATCTTCTCTTTTGGTTCCACGCATATGCAGCCGCCGGCGATCTCGCTTGCCGTCGAGGACGACCAGATGCCGCTGCTGACGAATCCGAAGACCGGCAAGGCGGCCAAGACGCAGCTCAACGTGCAGTTCCAGTTCGGCAACCTCGTCGAAGCCGCAGGCTTCCCGGCGATGACGGCCGCGGCCGGCGACTATCCGTTCAGCTGCAAGGCTCCCCTGGTGTCCGTCTACTTCAAGAACGTCCGGTACAAATCCACCTGCGCCGACCTCACCGGCCACGTCCTCGTCACCGACTGGTCGACGCTCAAGGGCGGCCGCTTCGCCGGCACGTTCTCCGGCAGGCTTCAAGCCTTCTACTCGTCCAGCGAGCAGGACTGCAGCGACCGCGCCACCGCCTGCACCAAGCCCGACATCTACGTCGATATCGACGGCATGTTCGGCTTCGAGCTGCCGGCGCCCGACGGTGGAGCGAACCCATGACCGCGCATTCGCTGCCGTTGTTGGGGCGCCGCGTGCTGGTGACCGGCGGGCACCGGCGCCTGGGCCGCGCGGTGGCGCTGGATCTGGCCGCCGCCGGTGCCGACATCGCCGTGCACCATCGCCACGCCGGCGAGGAAGCGATGGCGGTAGCTCAGGAGATTCGGGCCCTTGGCCGGCGCGCCGTCGTGCTGCAGGCGGAGCTGACCGAGCCGGCCCGCGTCGCGGCGCTGCTCGCCCATGTCTCTGGTTTTCTTGGCGGTCTCGACCTCGTCGTGGCGTGCGCGGCCAGCTACGAGCCGACGCCGGTCGAGCACCTCTCCGCCGCCGATCTCGACCGCGTGCTGACCTGCAACGCCCGGGCGCCCATCGACCTCGTGCTGCAGGCGCGGCCGCTGCTGCAAGCCTCGCCGGATGGCCGCGCGGTGATCTTCGGCGATCTGGCCGGCGTGGTTCCCCTGCGCGGCTACCTCGCGCATTCCATGGCAAAAGCCGCGCTGCACGCCGGCGTGCAGGCCCTCGCCGCGGAGCTGGCGCCGCATATCGTCGTCAACGCCGTGGTGCCCGGTGCCGTGCTGCGCCCTGCGGACATGCGCGACGATGCCTGGGCGCGCGTGCAAAATGCCGTGCCGATGTCTGGACTTCTGGAGCACGATCCCGAAGCCGGCGTTGCCGCCATCGTCCAAGCCGTGCGCCATCTCGCGACCTGCAGCCGCTTCGTCACCGGCGCGCTGCACCGCGTCGACGGTGGACGCAGTGCGCGTTGGTAAAGCGAAACATGGCGGACATTGTGCAGCCGCCGCGGATTCCGCTAGGCTCCCGGCGCCACCACCTGCGCCTTGCGGCGCCCCAACGACATCGGCCTAGACCGCTCGGGTTCATCATGACCAAAGTGCTCAAGATCGTCCGGTTGACTCTGGTTCTCGCGGCGTTGTCGCTGCCGGTGCACGCCTTTGCCGAGGCGGATGCCGGCGCGCACCGCGATGCGACCGACGCCAAGGCGCGCACGAAACTGCTGCTGGTTCCA
The DNA here is from genome assembly GCA_903917305.1 of uncultured Myxococcales bacterium. GTDB lineage: Bacteria > Myxococcota_A > UBA9042 > UBA9042 > UBA9042 > CAIXAA01. The sequence continues at coordinate 20,517 of CAIXAA010000324.1, forward strand.
CCGGTTGCGGTGGGCGACGTGCGGCCGGTGCTGGGCAAGCGCAGCACCAAGACCTTGCTGGACAGCCTGGCGTTCGC
>CAIXAA010000325.1 GCA_903917305.1 uncultured Myxococcales bacterium
CCAGTGCACCGCGCAACCTCAGGACGGCCTTTGCGACGACGGCGACCCGTGCACGAGCAATGATGCGTGCCAGGGCGGCTCCTGCACGGGAACAGCAAAGGATTGCACGAAGTTCGACGACGCCTGCCACGCCGGCGTCTGCCAGGGCGGCGCGTGCATGATCCAAGCCAAGACCGGCAGCGTGTGCGACGACGGCAACGCTTGCACCGACAACGACACGTGCAACGCTGGCGTGTGCGCGGGAACCTCCAAGGATTGCAAGTCTTTGTCGGGCACGTGCGCCATCGGCGTGTGCCAGGGCGGCGCGTGCATCGGCCAGCCCATCAACCAGGGCGGCAACTGCAATGATGGCAACCCTTGCACCCTCGGCGACACGTGCCTCGCTGGCGCCTGCGCGGGAAAGCCGATGGATTGCAGCGCGCTCAACGACGCTTGCGGCAACGGCGTGTGCCAGTTCGGGCAGTGCGTCAAGCAGGGCCAGGGCATCTGCACGCCCAATGCCGTGGACACGCAGAGCCAACCGTGCGGCAACTGCGGCACGCAGACACGGACGCGCACCTGCTCCACCGGCTGCGACTGGGGCGCGTGGGGCGATTGGGGCGCCTGCGGCGGCCAAGGCGTCTGCGCGCCGAACCAGACGGACAGCCAGACGCAGGGCTGCGGCAACTGCGGAAGCCAATCACAATCGAGGACTTGCGGCGGCAACTGCCAGTGGGGCGGCTGGAGCGGCTGGGGCGGCTGCGGCAACCAGGGCGCCTGCTCCCCCGGCGCGACCGCCGGGTGCGGCGACGGCAGCGCCCCGTGCGAGCAGGTCGTCTGCGGCGGCAACTGCCAGTGGGGCGGCTGCGGCCTCAAGCCCGGCGCCGAATGCACGTGGAACAGCGGCTCGCACTACAAGTGCTGCTCCACGCACAACTGGTCGTTCTGTTCCGCGTCCTGCAAGTGGAACGGGTGCGCGTACGTCGCCAACGCCTGCTATTGACGTGGACGGGCCTACGCCCCGTCGCCGCCCAGCGTCAGCACCTGCCAGGCCTTGCCGTCCCACTTGAGCAGCAGGAAGTACTCGCCCTCGTAATAGGTCGAACGGTAAACGAATTCGTCAATGCCGTCGCCATCCATGTCCACCACGCGCTCGATGGGGTAGTGGTTGATGCTGACCAGCGGCGGCGCCAGCAGGTCCTTGAGGTTGCCGGCGGCGTCGATGAACAGCAGCGTCGCGAACCATTCGGTGTCATTGCGCTTCTTGGCGATGCTGACCAGGGCCTTGAAGTCGGGCGGCATGCGGCCCTGCGCCATCTGCCAGGTCTTGGCCGCCGGCGGCAGTTTGTCGAGGATCTTCGCGATGTTCTTGGGCGCCTTGGCCAGCAGCTCGGCGCGGCAGTGCGCCAAACGGGCGCCCACCTCCGCGTTGGCGGGGTCGAGCCTGGCCACCTTCGCCAGCGTCGCACCGGCCGCCGGCTTGCCCGACAGCACCGCCACGCCCTGCAGCGGGCGCTTGCCCGGTTCGAGCACCAGGTAGACGTGCGTCTCGCTCGCGCCCGGCCCGAGGCCGTAACCCGTGATCTTGGCAGACACAATCCCACGATCCGTCACGACGGGCAGGTGGCTGCCGACCTTGTGGTGCTGGGCCAGCAGCGGCTCGTCGTCCGGCAGCGGCGCGTACTCGCCCTCGGACGGCAGGCTTTGGTACTTCTTGGCCAGCTGCGACAGCACGGGATCTTCGTCGCGCACCAGCAGGTCGACCAGCGCGCGCTCCTTGTTGCCCGACACCCAGGCGTAGACCTGCGGCACGAACTTCGGCTTGTGCGGCGCGGGCTTCGGGGCGGCTTGCAGGCCTGGCGCCAGCGCGAGCATGGCCAGGACGATGGTCAGCGGGAGAAGGGGGCGCAGCATCGAAGGCTCCATCGGCGCAGGTGTTTGGGGGCGGCAACGCGGCGCAACAACCGCCCGCGTCACTGCATGCTGCCGGTACGAACGCCGAGACCGAAACCGAAGTTGGTAGTGAGCCCTGCTGTGATGTTGCCGGTCTTGGAGAACTGCGCGAACGCGCCGAGCCACTTCACGGCCGGCACGAGCCCCGGATAGGCCTGCAGGTGCAGGAAGAAGTCTGGCAGGTCGGCGACCTTCGCGGAAGCGAGCAGCGAGCCGTTGCGGTCGTAGAAGATGGCCGCGGCGGGAATGAGGCTGACGACGTTCTCGACGAGGTTCTTCGAGGTGCCGATCAGCTTGGTGGTCGCGACGCCGTAGCTGACGGAAATCGAATGTTCCGCGTCGATCTTCTGCGACAGGCCGAACGTGGTCCAGGCGCCGAAGTAGCTGAACAGCGAGAGCTGGTGGTAGAACGGCAGCGCCCACTTGGCCGCGTAGTAGTTGCCTTGATTGTGGATCTCGCCGCGCGGAAACGTGATCACCGGCGGCGTCGACCAGTCGGCGATGATGACCTGGCGGCTGAAGAAGCGGCGAACGGCGGGCATGCTGAACAGGAAGATGCCGCCGAGATCGAAGACCCAGACATCGGCGATGCAGTCGGTGTTGCGCCCGGTGATGCCGCCGTTCTCGATCGTCTCGTTGGCCAGCGCCGCAAGCATCAGCGTGAGCCCCGACCAGATCTTGGGCAGCGGGACGTCGTGCGCCTCGAACCACTCGTCGAGCATGGCGTAGGTCATCCCGCCGCCGAGCAGGTGCAGCGTGTAGTTCGGCACCCAGCGCGCCGTTTCTTCGCCAAACGAAAGCGGAAAGATCTCCTGCACGAGGAAGCGGTGCCAGCCTTCGGCGCCGACGCGACCGGGTGCATGCGCGAGGTTGTCGAGGACGTTGTCGCCGTTGGTGCGGTAGTCGAAGCGCCACGGGTCGTTGCGGTCGTCGCCGAGCTGCATCATGTCCCAGCCGCGGTTCACGAGCACATACGCTGGGTTGAAGACAGCCTCCGAGCCGTAGTCGTAGCCGTGATAGAAATAGCGCTCCGCTTCAGGCTTCGCTGCCAGCGGTAGGGCCAACGGCGGCGGCGCAGGAAGCACGGTCACGGTGGCGGCCGGCGGCAGCGGCACGGCAACCGCATCGCCGGCATGGGCGGCGTTTGGCAAAAAGAGCAGTGCCAGACCGAGGATGCAGGCGCCAAGGACCGACCGGAACACTGCGCTCGGCGCCATGGAACCCTTCACCGCAAGCAGAATGGGCGTGAGCGAGAGAGGCACACGACCGTCGTTCCACATCGACCGCTCCGCCCGCTCCGGCGGCCCCGCAGCCGAGCCGGGCGCGATGCTGCGCTGCTTGCGCTGACGTGTCCAGCCGTTGCTGGCGCGCCATGCGTTTCACGACGGTTTCGCACATGCCGTCACGGCTCAGCGGACGCAGCGCACGCGCTGCGGGAACATGACGCCCGGGTAATCCGATCTGCCGTCGAGGAATTGCACGGTCCAGGCCACGCTCGGACTGCCCATGTACAGCGTATTGCTCCAAAAAGCCTGCGCCGGCGCCCCGGGGAATGCCGTCGTGTCGATGGCCGGGTTCTGCTGCTTGAAGTCGACGAGCGTCTGAAGCTCCGTGATCTCAGGCAGGCGCCAACCGCCGCCCGCAAGGCCCAGGTTCTTGCAGTAGGCCTTGGCGTCCGCCCAGGCCAGGAGTCCGGCATTCGGATCGCCGGACGGCGCGGTGCGCTGCCAGGTCAGCTTGGTGTAGGTGTCGAACACCGTAGTGGCCGTGCCGTCGACAACGTAACGGCCGGACGCAGCCTTGGCCAGACCGACCGCGGCAGGGAGGCTGAGCGCAAGACCCAGCAAGAGCACAATTCGCATTCGCGTCATGGCATCTCCTTTCTCAGCAAGACGACTCCGCGTCACCGCACGCATCGGGCTTGGCTACCTGCGTAGACACCTTGGTAGCTGCTAAAGCCAGCATTGAAATCGACACCCCAGAACATGCCGCCGCCTTTGGCAACATCCTGGATCGAATCAATCCACGGCGTGACCGACAAGAGGTGCTTGTCGGACGTCGCCGTCGTAAACGGTAGCGCGAACACCGTGCCCTTCTTTCCATCTGCAGTCCAGTCGATGGTCGTCTGCAGTTCCACTTCCGTCGGCAAGCGCCAGTCCGCCTTGCCGGCGAGCACCAGGGTCTGGCAGTACGCCTGCGCTTGCTTCCACGACATGTAGATGTTGATGCCGCTGGTGTCCTTCTGCCACGTCAGCTTGGTCTGGCTGTCGCTGACCGTGCCATCGCCGTTGTCCGTCAGGTTCACGGTCGGATTGAGCGGCACGACGCCCCACACCGGCGCATCGGGCGCACACACGAGCTTCTTGATGCCGCCGTCGTCGACCACGATCGCTTCCTGGTCGACGGCGCACTGGCACTCGGCCAGCGACAGACCCGGCACGACGCATTGCGCGCAACCCGGGCCGGTGAACAACGGGCTGCAGGTCGACGCGCAATCCGGGGGCAGGAATTTGCTGTCGGCGCACTCCAGGCACGCTTGACCGGCGAACGGCGCCTTGCAGGTCGTCGTGCAGTCGGGCAACGCGAAGTGGGTCGAGTCCATGCACTGGTTGCAGCCGATGCCGGTGAAGGCCGGTGAGCAGGAGGACTGGCAATCGGGCGGCAAGAACTGGATCTGTGCGCAGCCGTCGCATTGAGGCCCGGCAAAAGGCGCCACGCAATCGCCGCACTTGGGCGAGGCGAAGGCCGGCCCGGTCGTGTCCGCGCACGCCGGACCGCCGCACCAGGTGCGCGTGGGCGCATCCGCGCACGACTGCGCATAACCCAGTGGATTCGTGAACGACTGCAGACCGCAATGCGTGCCCGACAACTTGAGGCCGCCGACCACGTAGCCATCGCAGAAGCTCTGGCAACTCGAGCCGTCGCAGACCGACGCCTTGTCGTCGCACGCGCCGCAGCCCAGACCGCCGCACTCCTTGCCGTCGCAGGCGGTGGTGAAGTCGGCCGCGCTGCAAACGCTCGTCGCCTTGGCGAACGGCGTCGCGTCGAACTGGAAGACGGCGGGCGCCGGCGTCGGGTTGGTGTTGCCGGCGACGTCGATCGACAGCGTGTGGCTGCCGGCCTTCTTCGGCGTGCAGTAGCCGATGAGGTAGGTGCGCTTGACCTGCCCGGCGATGCGTGTGCCGAGCGCCTGGAAGGCCGTGGTCAGGCTCGCCGTGTCGTAGGCGACGTTGACGCCAAATGGAGCGATCTTCTTGAGCGCCGGCAGGTCGAAATCAGAGCTCTGCAGGCCGACCGCGAGCACCTGATCCGGGCTCGCAGCCTCCGCCTTCGTCGCGTCCGCGTCGCTGAAATAGCCTGTCGTGTCCGCGCCATCGGTGAACAGCACCACGTACCCCGTCGAGAACGCGCCGCCCTTGTTGCGCGTGCGAAAGGCCGTCTCCGCGGTCGCAATGTTGCTGAGCCCGTCCTTGACCGCGCCGTACAGGTTCGTGCCAATCGTCGTCGGCGTGTACGCGCTCAGCGCGTCGAGCTGGCTCAGCAGCAGGTTGGTGTCGAGCGTATGCGTCTGCCACACCTTGGCGGTCTTGTCGCCGGCGAAGACCTCGATGCCGATGTGCGCGGCAATCCCTTGCGTGACCTGGATCTGCGTGACCAGGGCCTTGGCCGCCGCCACGAGCTGCCCCTTGAAGGGCAGCGTCGACGCCGAGAAGTCCATGGAAATCGTGATGAACACACCGACGCCCTTCTTCTGCATCAGCGTCGCCGCCGACTCGGTCTTCGACAGCGCCTTGCCATCCTCCAGCAGAACGAGGTCGGCGTCCGTCAGGTCCGTGATCGGATTGCCGCCGCAGTCATCGACGCTGAAAAAGGCCGCGATATTGCCCGGCATCAGCGCACGCATCTCGATCGGGTGCAGCTTGGCGCACGACTTGTCGGCCGTCGCTGCATAGTTCACGCCATCCGCGACAAAGCCCCACCCGGTCGTCGCGAGGTTGAAAATGAAGTTCTTTCCAGCAAGTGCGCCGCCCTGCCACGTCCACGGCCCGGCCTGCTGCGCGGACCAGAATGCGGCGGCCAGGCTGCCGTCGCCGGAAAGTGGCACGGTGAGCTGCGCAGCCTTGGCGAAGGCAACATTGTCCGGTCCGATGTGGACGAGGTCGGAGTAGGCGGTGTAACCACCTGGAACAGCACCAGCTTTTGGCTCCATGGTCAAGGTCGTCTTGGCCGCCAGCGCGCCAGCCGGCACGGCGAGCGTCATGCCGCCGCACAGCAACGTGCCGCCGTTTGCGTCGATGTCGAGGCTGCAGGACGAACACACCTGCGCAGACGCACACTTGCCTGCGCTGCACACGTCGCCCTTGCAGGCATCGCCGTTGTCGCAGCTGGCCGTGTTGTTGGTGAACGCGCAGCCGATGACGCCGTCGCAACCGTCCGTCGTGCAAGCATTGCCGTCGTTGCAGACCTTGGCCGCGCCGCCCGTGCAGACGCCGCCCTGGCAGCTGTCGCCGTCGGTGCAGGCATTGCCGTCGTCGCACGCGCCGGCGTCAGGCGAGTAGCTGCACTTGCCGGCCGTGCACGCTGCGGCCTGGCAGGGCTTCTGCGTGCAATCCGCCGCGAGCTTGCAGTCCGTGACGAGCGGGCAGCCGCTGGCTTTGTCGCACGCCGCGCCGCCCGCGCACGTGATGGGCGCGTTGACGCAGCCGGTCTTGGCGCAGGAATCCGTCGTGCACGCGTTGCTGTCGTCGCACTCGCCGCCCGCCGTGCATGCCGGGCAGAGGGTCGTCTTGTCGGCGCAGCAGTCGCCGCGGTCGGCGCAATGGAAATCGCACTGGCAGGCCGCGCCGGTGGCAAACGCGCCGCAGTGACCTGAGCAGGAAGCTGCTGGCACATCAGAGGAAACGACGTCGGCGATGGACGTGTCCTGCGCACTCGCATCCCCGGCCGCGGGTGCGTCGGCCGCCGAGTCAGCGGCTGGGGCAACCGCGTCGGCTCCGGTCGTGGCGTCGGCGTCGGGTGCAGCCGTGACGTCGGCACCCGGCACGGCGCAGACGGTCGCGATGCACTTGAGTCCGAGAATGCAATCCGCTGATTTCTGGCAGGACTCGCCAGCCCCCGACAGGTTTACCGGCGCGCCGCCGCCGCCACCAGCCGTGGTGCAAGCCCACAACGCAAGACTGATCGCGACGCACCCGAAGATTCGGATATGGATATGCATTGATTTTTTTTCCCGCTGCGGCCAGCCAGACCGGCGCGTCCCCACGACGTGCCGCAGCGCAGCTTCCGGATTTCCAGCCCATTGTCAAGACGCTTTCACCAGCGATCCCTGGCGACCGCGCACCGATTCTCCACCGGGCGCGCGCTGGTCTGGAACCATGCGACCTTCGAATTGATCGACGTTCGACCCAATTCTCGTCACTCGCACGAGCCAGGCACGCGGCACAGGTGACAGGCGCCGGAAGGCTGCTATCCGACCGCGCGCCACCAGGGATCGGCAACCACGCCGCCCGGTTCGACGCTGGCCCCCACCTGCGGCTGCCACACGTCGGCCTGGGAGGCGCGGGCCAGGGTCCACAGCGTCTCGGCCGGCTCGGACCAGTGGTGCAGCGCCAGGTCGAACGTGCCCCAGTGGACAGGCAGGAACGCCCGCGCCCCCATCGCGGCGAACGCGTCGAATGCCGCCGTCGGCCCAAGGTGGATGGCGGCCCACGCCTGGTTCCAGGCGCCGATCTCGAACATCGCCACGTCGAACGGCCCCATGCTGCGGCCGATGTCGGCGTGCTCGCTCGTCGGGCCGGTGTCGCCGGAGAAGAACACCCGATGCTGCGGCCCCACCAGCGCCAGGCCGGCCCACAGCGTGCGGTTGCGGTCGGTGGCCGCGCGACCCGAGAAGTGCTGCGCGGGCGTCGCCAGGACTTCGATGCGCGAACCCGCCGACTCGACGAAGGTTCCTTCGCCCCAGTCGAGCTCGGTCACCTGTTCGGGCAAGAGGCCCAGGCGCTCCAGGTGCGCGCCGACGCCGAGCGCCGTAATCACGCGACCGCTCCAGCCCGGCACCTCGCCGCGCGCCAGCTTGCGCCACGTTTGTGCGCACAGGTGGTCGTAGTGGTCGTGGCTGAGCACGATGGCGTCGATGCGGCCCAAGTCCTCGAGTGCAATCGGCATCGGGTGGTAGCGCTTCGGGCCGGCGAACGCCACCGGGCTGGCACGCAGGCCCCACACCGGGTCGGTCAGCAGGCGCAGGCCGTCGATCTCGACCAGCACGGTCGAGTGGCCCAGCCAGGTCAGGCGCAAGCCCCGGCTCGGCGGGCCATCCAGGCGCACGCGCGTGCCGGCATCGAGCGGAATCGGCGCCTTGGGCGCGCGCTTGCGGCCTCCGAAGGCAAAGTCGGCGGCCATGCGCAGGTCGAGCGGGTTGACGGCGAGCTCCACGCGGTGGGTGTTGAAGAACGTCTTGCCCGACCACCGCGGCGACGCGGCAATGCGCTGCAACCGCCGCGTGTGGCTGGCCTGGCCCACGCGCCCGCCGCAGGCCGGTTTGTCCAGCGGATCAGGCGGTTCGGGCAGGATCAGCGCCGTCGGTCGGATCGCCTCGGCAGGAGCAGGTCGGGTTTGCGTCATGGGGCCTCAACAGCGAGCGTGGCTTGGCTATTCCGCCGCATGGAATGGCCCAGGCAGTCTATCAGCCGTCCCCTATCATGCCACCGCGAGTCGCCGCAACACGCGGAAATGCGACCGCACCGCCGCGTGCAGGCTGCGCGTCGCGCGGTACCGCAGCCCATGGTCGCGCGCCGTGGCTTCGACGATGCGCGCCAGCGCCGGATAGTGGACATGGCACACCTTGGGGAACAGGTGGTGCTCCACCTGGAAGTTCAGCCCGCCCATGAACCACGTCAGCAGCGGGTTGCCTCGCGCGAAATCGACCGTCGTTTCCAGCTGATGCTCGGCCCAGTCGCTGGACATCCGGCCGCTCGCGGGCGCCAGCGGAAACGTCGCCTCCTCGACGCAGTGCGCCAGCTGGAACGTCACGGCCAGCGTCACGCCGGTCACGAAGAGCGTGGCGAACGCGGCCAGCACGACCAGCCAAAGTGGATGGAACAACGCCGGAACCACGATCGCCCAGCCAAAGAACGTCAGCTTGCCGGCGACCAGCAGCAGCCACTGCCGCCGGTTCGGACGCTGCAGCGCGTGGTGGCCGACGCGGCCGTGCGCCAGGTTGGCAAAGTCGTCGTACAGCACCCACTTCGGCATGAGCAGGCCATACAAAACCCACACGTACAGGTGCTGGAAGCGATGCCAGGGCCGGCTTGCCTGCTCCGGTGACAGCCGCGCGAGCAGCCCCATGTCCAGGTCGTCGTCCTCGCCGCCGATGTTGGTCCAGGTATGGTGGACGGCGTTGTGCTTGACCTTCCAGACGTAGGAACTGGCGCCGAGCGCGTCGACCGTCCAGCCGAACACGCCGTTGACCCACGCGCGGCGCGAGTAGCTGCCGTGGTTGGCGTCGTGCATCACGCTCATGCCGACGGCGGCGATGGCGAGGCCGAGCGAGGCGGCGCCGATGGCCGCCACGACGACCGATCCGGCGCCGAACACGAGCAGCGCCCACGACGCGGCGAACCAGGCCAGGATGAGCGCGGTCTTGAGGTACATGGCGGGCGCGTCGCGCTCGCTGCGCTGGCTGGCGCGAAACCACGCGTCGACGCGTGCCTTGAGATCCCGATGGAATTCGCCCGACGCCGCAAAGCGCGGGTGGGAAACGTCAGCAGCAAGCATGGCTGCCTCCAAGCCGGCGAGAGGTGCACAGCATGGGGCGATGATCCCACGAATGGCCGGGAGCTGCGTCACGGTTGCGTCTTGGGCCGGTCTCGGTCTGGTCGCGGCTGGAGCTACGGCGTCTGCCCCCAAGCACTCGGCTGCGGCCCCATCTCGAGCACCAGCGAGCTGCCCGCCTTCAAGTCCGCGTGATGAAAGGTCGCCACCGTCAGCGGCTGGCCGCCTAGCTGCGCGCCCTGGATGAACCGGTTGGCGTCCGACACGCCATGCGCCACGACGCTGAACACGCCGCCGTCCACCTGGATGTCGACGCGCGGAAATTGCGGCGTGCCGACGATGTAGAGGTCGCTGCCCGGCACCGGATAGAAGCCGAGCGCGCCAAAGACGTACCAGGCGGTCATCGTGCCGCCATCGTCATTGCCTGGCAAACCTGTGATGCCACTGGAGAAATACGCGTTCATGATCCACGGCAGCCACTGCTGGGTCAGATCCGGCCGGCCAAGGCGCGCGAACAGGTAGACGTAGTGGATGTCCGGCTCGTTGCCGCCAAAATAGTACGTCGGCGGCAGGTTGATGGGCATGGCGTTCGGGTCGGTCGAGCCGCCATCGGCCGCAAGCTCCGCGACATTGGCCTCGTGCTCGGCCTTGGTCTTGGCGAACAGGTCGCTCAAGGCCGCGATCAGCTTGTCTTTTCCGCCCCAGAGCTGCGCCATGCCGGCCGGGTCGTGCTGGGCGCAGAACTCGGTCTGGTAGGCGTCGGCTTCGTCGTATTCCGCTGCCATTCCAAAGTCGTCGGCCTTGAAGCCATCGTCCGGGATCTTGCCGCTCGCGTCGTGGGCGCGCAGGAAGCCGGTCGCCGGGTCATACAGCTTCTGGTAGCCGGTGGAGCGCGCCAGCAGCGTCTGCGCATCCGCGGTCTTCCCAAGTGCGGACGCGAAGTTGGCCAACGCGAAGTCGTCCTCGTTCAGTTCACAGGTCATCGACACGCAAGCGCCATGGCCGGCGTAGACGTAGCCACTGGCGGAATAATCCTCAAAGAAGTCGCGACCGC
>CAIXAA010000326.1 GCA_903917305.1 uncultured Myxococcales bacterium
CGCAAGAGCCCGGACGTCGGCACCTACTTCGAGGGTGGCCAGATGCCGATGCAGCGCCGCCTGCCCAAGGTCGGCTTCACCAACATCTTCGCGCGCAAGTTCGTTGCGGTGAACGTGAGCGAGCTCGTGTGCTTCGCCCCCGGCACCCGCGTCGGCGAGCTGGAGCTGCGCGCCGTCGGCCTCATCAAGGGCCGCTACGACGCCATCAAGATCCTCGGCGACGGCGAGTTGGATCGCGCGCTGACGGTCGTGGCGCACAAGTTCAGCCAGTCCGCCCAGGACAAGATCACGGCGGCCGGCGGCACGGTCGAGATCATCAGTGCCGGGACGATGGGTGCGGAGGCCGCTCGTGGCTAATCCACTCGCCAACATCGGCAAGGTGCCGGAGCTCAAGAGCCGCATCCTGTTTTCGCTCGCGATGTTGGCGGTCTACCGTGTGGGCGTGTTCGTCACCGTGCCCGGCGTCGATCGTCAGGTCATGGCCGACTACATGAACAGCTCCGGCGGCGGCGGCGTGCTCGGCATGTTCAACCTGTTCTCCGGCGGCGCGCTGCAGAACATCTCGATCTTCGCGCTGGGCATCATGCCCTACATCTCCGCGAGCATCATCTTGCAGCTGCTGACCGTGGTCGTGCCGGCTGTCGAGCGGATGAACAAGGAAGGCGAAGCCGGCCGCAAGAAGATCAACCAATACACGCGCTACGGCACCGTCATCCTGTCCTTCATCCAGGGCATGGCGATGGCGATCTGGCTCGAGAGCCTCAACAGCCAGAGCATGGCCGGCAACACCGCAGCCGTCGCTGTGGGCGGTTGGGGTTTCCGTTTGCTGACCGTGCTCTCGCTCACCACCGGCACAGTGTTCATCATGTGGCTGGGCGAGCAGATCACGGACCGTGGCATCGGCAACGGCATTTCGCTGATCATCTACGCGGGTATCGTCGCCGGTCTGCCGCGCGACGCCAGCCAGACGTACAGCCTGGTCAAGAACGGCCAAATCTCCTTGCCGGCCCTGCTGTTTATCGCCGCGGTCATCCTGATCGTCACCGCCGCGATCGTCTACTTCGAGTCGGCGCAGCGCCGCATCCCGGTGCAGTACGCCAAGCGCGTCGTCGGCCGTCAGGTCATGCAGGGGGCCAACAGCTTCCTGCCCTTGAAGGTCAACAGCTCCGGCGTGATCCCGCCGATCTTCGCGTCGTCGATCCTCATGTTCCCGGCGACGATGGCCAACTTCCTGCCGCGCTCGCCGCTGGTCGCGTCCGTGGTCGGCAGCATCGTGCCGGGGCGCCTGCTCTACAACACGATGTACGTCGGTCTCATTGTCTTCTTCTGCTACTTCTACACCGCCGTGACGTTCAATCCGGTCGATGTCGCTGACAACCTCAAGAAGGGCGGCGGCTTTGTCCCAGGCGTGCGCGCCGGCAAGAAGACCGCGGAATACATCGACATGGTGCTCTCGCGCATCACGTTCGGCGGCGCGGTCTACATCAGCGCCATCTGCGTGCTGCCGACCTTCCTGCAGACGAACTTCAATGTGCCGTTCTTCTTTGGCGGTACCGCGCTGCTCATTGTGGTGGGCGTCGCGATGGATACCGCCAAGCAGATCGAGAGCCACCTGATCACCCGGTCCTACGAAGGATTTGGCGGCGAACGTGGACCTCGCATTCGTGGTCGGCGCGCCGAAGCCTAAGCCTGAACGAGGATCGCATGCCCTCCGCCTGCAACCGCATCATCCTGCTCGGCGCGCCTGGTGCGGGCAAGGGCACCGTGGCCAAGGCCTTGGTGGATCGCTTCGCGCTGATGCACCTCTCGACCGGCGACATGCTGCGCGCGGCCGTGGCTGCGGGCACGGATGTCGGCAAGTTGGCGCAGACGTTCATGTCCGCTGGTGCGCTGGTGCCCGATGAGGTCATCGTGCGCCTGCTGGCG
>CAIXAA010000327.1 GCA_903917305.1 uncultured Myxococcales bacterium
CTCCTGTGGTTTCGAGCGCATCTACAGCCTCGGGCACGCCTTTCGCTCCGGGGAGCGTGGCGCGCAGCACAACCCGGAGTTCTCGATGCTGGAGTGGTACCGCGCTGGCGCCGACTACCGGGCGATCGTGCGCGACGCCCGCGCCCTGGTGCGGCACTGCGCCAAGGCGCTCAAGCAGGCCAACCTTCTGCCCGTCAACGGTTTTGATGCGGAGGCGCCGTGGCTGCGGCTCTCCGTGCAGCAGGCCGTGGCGCGCCATGCCGGCTTCGATCCCGGGCGCTGCGACGACGACGCGCTGGTGCTGCGCCGAGCGCAAGCTGCCGGCCTGGAAGTGCAACCTGGCGACACAGCTGCGGATGTGCTGGTGCGCGCGCTGGCGGAGCGCGTCGAGCCGCGGCTCGCCGGCCTGGGCGCCGTCGTGATCGATCGCTGGCCGGCATCGATGGCTTCGCTCGCCCGGCGCTTCGCCAAGGCGCCGCACCTCGCGGAACGCTTCGAGATCTACGTGCACGGCGTGGAGATCGCCAACGGTTTCAGCGAGCTGGTCGACGCCAGGGAGCAGCGCTCGCGTTTCGAGGTCGATCTGCGGGCGCGGCAGCGGCTCGGGCGCCCAATCTACCCGATGGAGGAGCGTTTTCTCGCGGCGCTGGCCGAAGGCTGTCCGCCGGCCGCGGGCGTCGCGCTCGGCGTCGATCGCCTGCTGATGTTGCTCTGCGATCTCAAGGATATCGACGACGTGCTGCCGTTTCCGTTCGAACGCGCATGACGGTGCGGGTGGGAATCTCGACAAGCGCCGGCCTTCGCGCCTATCATCCGCGCCCGGCCGACGGCATGCCGCCGCCACAGCCCTGCCCGTCTCCGCGTGCGGCCGCTGAACAGACCGTTGCGCACCCGTCACACTCGCGGACCCTGATGTCCGCACCGTCTTTTCTGGAGGAATCTCAATGGCCTACGTGATCACCAGCCTGTGCATCGACTGCAAGGATACGGCGTGCGCGGACGTCTGCCCCGTCGAGTGCATCTACGACTACAAGGGCGGCGACGGCAAGTTCGCGAATCAGCTGTTCATTCAGCCGGAAGAGTGCATCGACTGCACCAACTGCGAGCCGGCCTGCCCGTGGAAGGCCATCTTCGAGGAAGACGAAGTCCCGGCCGTGTTCCACGCCGACATCGAGAAGAACCGCGCCATCATCGACGACATCGGCAACTTCGAAGTCGCGACGGTGGTCAAGGATCACTCGCCGACGCCGGCGCAGATCGCCGAGAACTTCGCGAAATGGGGCTACAAGGGCTAAGGATTCTGGGCAAGTGCGTGCGCGGCGACCTCTCTCTTGGCCGTCCGCGCCGCCTTGCCGAGCGCCAGCCCCTGCGCCAGCCCGACCGCGAGCGCCGTCGCAAAGCGACAGCCCGTCCCGCGCACGTTGCCCTGCCAGCGCACTTCGGCCGGCAGCGGCGTCATGTGCTCGCCATCCCACAGCCAGTCGATGCCGAACCACGGCTCGGGCGCATGGCCGCCTTTGAGCACGGCGCTGCACGGCAACGTCGCCAGCGCCGCCTCCGCCTGGCCGACATCCGTCAACGGCGCCTGACCGGAAAGCCAGGCCAGCTCCGGCCAGTTCGGCGTCACGACCGTCGCGCGCGGCAGCAGCCGGCGGCGCAGGAACTGCAGGACTTCGGTCTCGCCGTCGATGGGCCACATGTTGCCGCCGGACGTCGAGCGCCAGAGCGGATCGACGACGAGCGGCGCCAAGGGCCGACGGGCGCAAGCTTCCAAGAGGATCGCGCCGTTCTCGATGCTGCCGAGCATGCCGGCCTTGAAGGCGAGCGCGGCGTCTGGCAGGTCGAGGCCGGCGATCGTGCTGCGCAGGACGCCGGGCGGCGTGGGCCAGGCGCCGGTCCAGGTGGCGTCGGCTTGGGCGGTCAAGGCGCAGACGACGGGGCGCGCCGTGGCGCCGAGTTCCCAGCAAGTCTCGAGATCTGCAGCAAGACCGGCCTTGCCGCCGGGGTCGACGCCAGCGAACACGGCGATGGTGGGGCGGCTGGCGCTCATGCGGCAGGTCCTTGGTCCGGCTCCGGGGAGGATTGCAGTCCGCCGGCCCGCCGTCCATCATGCCCCAAGCGGCGCCCAAGTCCCACCCGCCGCCCAAGAGTCCGCGCGTGCCCCATTCGCAGCCGCCAGAGAGCGCAGACCAGACGCCGACGCCGCACGATCAGGCCCACGGCGCGATGCACGCCCTGGCCGATGCGACGTTGGCGCCCGTCGAAGCCGCGCTGCGCGGCCACGAATGGTTCCTGCGCAGTGCCCTGCTCCTGCACCTTCTTGCGACGGCAAGCGTTGCGGTGCTGGCGCGTCAGCTGGGCCTCACGGACTGGCAACTCTATCTGTGGATGGGCGTTTGCGTCACGATCTTGACCGCCAACTTCATGCGCTGGAGCGAGCGCGCCGGCTGGCTGCGCCGCAGCGTCAGCACGCTGCTTGCCGTCGTCACGACCTTGGGCTGGGCGCTGCTGCTCGCCGACCGCGCCCGCGGCCCTCTGGAGCGCATGGAAGGTCAACCGGTCGAAATGCACGGTCTTTTGTGGATCCCCGTCGCGCTCCTCGGCCTGAGCATCTTCGGCCTGGCCGCGCACATCTTTGCGCTCGGGCGGCCGCGCCGCGCATAGCGTGCATGGACGCACCGGCACCCCGAGGCTAGACTCCCGGCGATGTTCCGCGATCTGCTCCTTCGCTACCGCCAGACGTTGCTCCTCACGCTCGCGCTCGCGTTGCCCGTCGCGTCGATGTACTACCACGGCAAGGAGCGCACGGAGACCAGCGTCATCGAACGC
>CAIXAA010000328.1 GCA_903917305.1 uncultured Myxococcales bacterium
GCCGTCGGAGCCGGTCAGCGGCATCTTGCACGCCTTGCCCGGCTGAATCGTGAGCGTGCACATGCCCTTGCCATCGCAAGCGCCCGTCGAGCAGGCATCGCCCGTGGGGCACGGGGCGCCGACATTGATGGCGGTCTTGCAGGTGCCGTCGCTGGCGCAGGTGCCGGATTTGCAAGGATTCAAGTCGATAGAGCACGCGCCGCCGGGAGCGCCGATCGCCTGGCAGCTGCCGTCGGACTGGCATTTCATGACGTGGCAGGCGTCCGGCGCGGCGCCGCAACTGGCTCCGACCGTGACCGGTGCGGCACAACTGCCTGATTTCGTGCATTGTCCGATGGGGCGGCAGGGATCGTTGGTGTAGCAGCCTTTGCCTACCTCGAAGACGGCATCGCATGTCCCGAGTGCCGAGCACTGGCCGCTGGTCGCGCACGGGTTGCTGCCGTCCGGGCTGCACGACTTTCCAACCAGGGGTTTGGCCAGACAAAATCCATTGGCGTCGCAGGTTCCGTCGCCCATGCACGGGCTGCTCGTTGCGGTTGGGAGGGAGCACGCCTGACCGACCAGCGCCTTGGGCTGGCAGGATCCGGCCATGCATTGGCCCTGGAGACATGGGTTGTCGTAGTACGTCACGCCTGGGATCATGTAGTCGACCTTGCATGGCGATCCGTCCCCAGGCGGGACGCAGGATCCACTGCCATCGCAAGTCGCTCCGCTGCCGCACTGGCCGGCGCCAGCCGAGCAAGGAGCGCCTTTCGGGCTCGGCGTGTCCTTGCAGTTGCCGTCGCTGTCGCATAGGCCGGTGTGGCAGACCTCGGCGGCCACTGCGCACGGACTACCCGCCTGCTTCTTCACCGGGTTGCACTGTCCACTTTCGTCGCACGAGCCTGTTGTCGAGACGCAAGGGCTTGGCGGTAGATAGCCGCCCAAGACGGTGCACGTGGTCCCGACTGGAAGCGGGGCTGCGTCGCAAGTACCGGTGGCGCCGCAAGTGCCCGAGCCAAAGCAGTCGTCAGGGGAACCTGCGCACGGCATTCCGATCGGCAGTCCGCACTTGCCTTGCTGGCACGTTGGGGGGCCACACGGCGTAGCGGCAACGCCGCACATGGTTCCATCGGCAACAGGCGTCTGCACGCAAGCCCCATCCGCCGCGACCGAAGCCTTCATGCAGACGTTGTCTGGCACGCACGGAACGTCGGCGCCCGGCTGCACGTCGCTTGCGTCGGCCTCATCCGCAGCGTCAGCGACATTGTTGGCCGCGTCAGCACCCGCCTTCGCGCCGCCGCAACTGGCGGTCAGCCAACACAACATCGCGATCGCAAACCACTTCCCAACCATCCCAGCCTCCCCCAGCCAAGTCAGCCACCCGGGATTGGTTGCCGCGCGAGCGCCGAAGGATCTACCCCTCGCCCTCGCCGTGATCCGCGAGCGAGCGCAGGATCAAGCCAGCCCCACCGGCAATCATCACCACCATGCCCAAAAACGCTGGCAGCGAAGTCGGTTGGAAGTGAATGCTGATGGTCGAGATGATCTCGACCAGCGTCAGCACCAGCCCGAGGCCGGTCAGCCCCCAGCCGGCGATGGACTTGCCGTTGCCGAACAGCATCGCGACGCCAATCGCGAACGGGATCATCACGACGGCGAGGCCGCCGCCGGGCGAGAACGAGGCGCCGAATGCGCCGATGTAGCCGTAACCTGCTGAAACGACAACGCGAGAGAACAGCAGGTAGATGCCGATGCCCGACAGCGCGGCGCCGCCGAAGAAGTGCCCGAGGCCGCCTGGAGTTCCGCCTGCGCCGACAACTTTCGCCATGGTTCCTCTACTCTTCGTAAGCCAGGTGCACGCCGACCAGCGCGATGGCCAGCTTGCGCGGGTCGTTCGGGCCGCCGCGGACCGGATTGGGGTGGACTGCCTCGAGTTCGTTGTCCTTCAATTCCTTGAGCAGCTCGCGCGGGACCGGGAACGTGAAGCGGCCGGGGGCGCCGCGTGCGACGAAGTCCGCGATCTTCTTGCCATTGAGCGAGATGGACACCGGCTGTTCGCCTTGGGAGCGCGCGATGGTCCACGTCATGCTGAGGTTGCCGCCGTGGTTCGCATCGAGCTTCTCCGGGCGAAAGACGATGGCCGTGCGCTTGCCTTCGGACCAGCGGAAGTTGGCCTCCGGCGGGCTCCAGCCGACGAACGCCACGTTCTTGCTGTCGAATTGGATGTCCTGGCCGATGCGGAACAGGGGCATCTTGCTGAACTGCCGCTCCGCGCCGACGAGGTAGCCGATGGCAAACGCCAATGCGGTCCAGAGGATGGCGCCGAGGAGGAAGGTGGTGGTGTTGCGGCGCTCGGTCATCAGGACACCCAGACTTCGGTGAAGAAGTAGTGCGCATAGCGCATGAACCCAGCGAGAAAGCCGACATACACGGGGTAGAAGATCATCGGCAGGGCGGTGTCGCCAGGCGCGCCCGGCTCCTCCGCGCGGATGACGCGGCGGTCCAGGCTCAGCAGCAGCATGGCGAGCGCGATGTAGTGCACGAAATAGACGGTCTCGTAGCGGCCGGCATTGTAGACGCCGCCTTTCTGGCCAATCACGCCGGGATAGACCATCGCGGGCAGCAGCAGGCCGAACAGCAGCAGCGCCGCGGGAAAGCGCCGCGCGTGGCTGACGAACAAGGCGAGGCCGCCGCAGAAGAAGATCGCACCGACGGCGACCGGATCCGCGAGCACCTCACTGCGCACGGCGTCCTGGATGGCCTGCAGCGGCGCGTCCAGCACCAGAAGTCCATACGCGGTCACGGGATTCTGCGGACCCAGCCACGCCTGCGTCGCGTGCAGCGAGGCCATCGGGTCGCCGAAGCGCTGGTCGCAGTACAAGCACCAGCCGATGTAGCCGGCGAAGCTGAGCGGGACGTGAATCAGCAGCACGGGCTCCCACTTGCGCTCCTTGCCCCAGCGCCACTCCGTGAGGAGGTAGAGCACGAAGACCACGACCAGGAAGATGCCGTAGGGGCGCGCCAGCGACGCCGCGATGATCGACAGCGTGACCCAGTGCATCCGCGGCTTGACCAGGAGAAAATAGAAGAAGGTCGCGATGCTGAGGATGAGGACCGACTCGGAGTAGCCGTTGAAGAGGTAGATGGCGAACGGGTTGGCGAGGTAGAGGCCGATGCTCATCTTGGCCAGCGGTTCGCCAAAAAGGTGAAGCGCGACGCGGTGCAGGAGCAGGCTGGAGGCAAGCGTCATGGCGGCGGCGCAGAAGAGCTGGACGCTCCAGATGTTCGCGGTGCCGGCAAGCTGGCGCACCAGGCCGGTGATCATCGGCGTCAGCGGAAAGAAGGCGATGTTCTGCTGCGTCGAGTAGTCGCCGTCGAAGGCGTAGCCGTTCAGCGCGATGCCGCCGTACCAGCCGGCGTCCCAGGGCAGGGCGGCGACGCCGATGATGCCCCAACCGGCAATGACGAAGGCAATCAGGGACATGAAGAAGAAGCCGAGGACGGGGAAGCTGGGCCATCGCGTCAGTTTCGCCAGCATCGTGCGCGTCCTCGTGAGGCGGGCGGGGCGGCACCCCGTGGCCCGCCGGCTCCAGGCTGCGAATTCTACTTGGACATGCCGGCGCTGTACACGGCAGACGGCCGGCTTGACACGGCTGCGGGCCGCGAGGACCATGCCCCTGCGGCTGCTTGCCGCGAGGCGTTGGATGGTGCGCGGTTCGAGACAGCTTGGGGTTCGCTGGCTTGCGATGGTCGCGGCGCTATGCTGCTTGGGTGGCCAGCTCGCGGCGGTCGCGCACTTTGCGGTCGTGCGCCATGGCATCTGCGCCACGCACGGCGAAGCGATCCATGTGGACGCCGCAGCGCATGGCGCGGCTTCATCCGCCAAAACAGCAGCTTTGGCCGCCGATGCGCCTTGCCAGGCAGGCGAAGGCGAGCCGGATCACGAACACGACCATTGCCTGGTCGCCGCTCGCCTGCGCGAGGCTGTGGCGGCGCCGGCTGCGCACGCGGAACCCCGCGCGCCATCTGCGGAACCTTCTGCAGACCCGGCCCGCACCTGCGAGCGCGCAGCCCAGGGCGGCGTGGCGGCGCTGCGGCTCGCCCCCAAGAACTCTCCTCCAGCTTGACGGAATGCGGCGGGTTTCTCCCGCCTTGCATCGTCATGACCGCCTTCGCCGCAGCCTGATCGCCGCGGGGAAGGCCACGTTCCGGCCCGCGCCGCACGGCCGGCCGGATCTGGAGGATTCGCCAGCATGTCCTTGTCTTCCAATCTCATTTCCGCCTGCGCTGCCGCATGGCTATGCCTCGCGGTGCCCTTGCCGGCGGCGGCCCAGGCGGCGTTGCCGGAGGCGCCGTCGCCGAGCGACGCCGATCTGCGCGCCTTGCAGCAGAGCCTCGGCGCCGATACGCAAGCGGCGGCACCGACCGCGGCTGCCGCGCCTTCGGACCTCGGCAGCGTGATGAACCCAAAGATCTCGCTAATCTTCGATGGTGCCGCGGCGTGGTTCAAGGGGCCGCCGGGTGGGACCGGAGGCCATGATCCGACCCACTCCGGCTTCAACCTGCAGGCGCTCGAGCTGCACATGGACAGCGACGTCGACCCGTACCTGCACCTCGACGCCAACATCGTGTTTCACGTGGACGGTGTCGAAATCGAGGAGATCTACGCGACATCACTGGCACTTCCCGCCAACCTGCAGCTGCGGGCCGGGCAGTTCCTGGCGCCCATCGGGCGGCTGAACCAGACGCACCCGCACAGCTGGCAGTTCCTGGATCAGCCGCTGGTGCTTGGGAAATTCCTCGGCAGTGACGGTTCACGCGGGCTCGGTACGGAGCTGTCCTGGCTGACGCCGCTGCCGTGGTTCGCGGAGCTGCGCGCGGTGGCGATGGAGGCCGGCGCGGGTTCCTGCTGTTCGCGCAGCTATCTAGGCGATCACACAGCGGGAATCGATGCTCGTGACGTGCTGTACACCCTCGCCTTCAAGCAGTTCTTCGACGTGACGCCGGATTGGTCGCTGCTGTGGGGCTTGTCGGCGCAGACCGGGCCGAATGGTGCCGCGCCCGATGCGCGGACGGCCATCTATGCGACGGATCTCTATGTGAAATACCGTCCAGTGGCCGACTCGCAGCGCGCCGCCGTCGCCCTGCAGGCGGAGTGGCTGCTGCGCGAGCGGTGGCTCATGGGCTCAAGGCTTCAGGATCACGGCGCTTATGCGCAAATCGTCTGGGATGTCGATCCGCGCTGGGAGCTTGGCGTGCGCTCGGAATACGCCACTGGTCTGCGCGACGACGCCCTCGATCCCGCGTGGGTCAGCGTGCGCACGCGCCAGGCCGTGCAA
>CAIXAA010000329.1 GCA_903917305.1 uncultured Myxococcales bacterium
CTCACCGCGGACGTCCGCGACCTGACCACGCTGGTGCGCAGCGACCCGGATAGCTTGCTGGTGGAGAGCGTCTCCTGGACCATCCACGTCGGCTGCGCGGCAGCTTGCGGCGCCGGTTGCGATGCGGACGTTGCGGTCGTGGAGGACGACGCGGGAGGTGCGACCGACGCGGACCCGCCACTTGCGCCACCCAAGCGAAAACCTAGCTGCATGGCAGCACGGACCGCAACGGCGGACGGTCGCGACGCAGCCGCATTGGCCGGCCTTGTCCTGCTGGCCCTTGCCGCCGTTGCCACATTCAAGAGGTCGACATGACAGCACCTATTCGCATCGGGATCCTCGGCTGCGGCAAGATGGCGCGGGCGATGGCCGCGCGCTGGCTGGCCGAAGGGGCGTGCACCCGCGACGATCTGCGCGCGTGCACGGCGAGTGCCGCGGGCGCCCAGATCGTGCGCGACCACCTCGGGATCGAATGCGGCACCAGCGCGGCGGATGCGCTCGAAGGCGCCGATCTGGTGCTGTTGGGCATCAAGCCGCAGCAGTTGGCGGACGCGCTGCCGGGGCTGGCGACGCTGGCGCGGCCGGGGCAGACCTGGCTGTCCCTGCTGGCCGGAACGCCGACGCATGTGCTGGAAGATGGCCTGCCGCAAGGCATTTCCGTGGTGCGCTGCATGCCGAACACGCCGGCGCGCGTGGGCCAGGGGGTGCTCGCGCTGTGCCCGGGTGCGCACGCGAGCGCAGCGGCCATCGACACGGCGCGCCGCCTGCTGCAGCCGCTGGGCCGCGTGGTCGACGTCGCGGAGCCGCAGATGGACACGTTCACCGCGGTGGCGGGCTGTGGCCCGGCGTATGTGCTGCTGTTCCTCGAGGCGCTGGCGCAGGCGGCGCGCGACGTGGGCTTCGCGGCCGACGACGCGCAGGCGGTGGCGCTGCAGGTGGTCCTGGGCACGGCGGAATTGGCGCGGCGCGATGGCCGCAATCCCGAAGTGTTGCGCGCGGAGGTCACCAGCAAGGGCGGCGTGACGCAGGCGGCCATCGCAGTGCTGGAGGGCCAGGGCTGGCCGGGCACGCTGGTGCAAGCCGTGAAAGCGGGCGTGGCGCGCAGCGCCGAGCTTTCGCAGGGAAAGTAGCCGCTACCTCTTGAGAATGCCCAGCTGGCCGAGCAGACCCTCGGCCTCCGCCCGCAGCGTCTGCGCGACGTCGCCGTCATCCAGGCTGCGCGCCACTTCCGCGGCTTCGGTCAGGGCATCGAGCGCCTCGAGGGCGCGGTCGTCGGCGAGGTAGAAAGCCGCCATGGCCGACGCGGCGATCAGGAAGCCCTGCGCATCGCCAATGTCCTGCGCGTGCAGCACGGCCTCGGCGAGCGACTGCACGGCGCCGCCACAGGTGCGCGTCAGGCTGATATCAATGGGAAAACCGAGCCACGGATCCGGCTGCGCGTGCTGGCAGGGACACGCCGCCGCCGCCTGCACCGCCGAGTGCGCGTGGGCCACCGCGGCGCCGAAATCGCCCGCCTGCATCGCGATCGCCGAGATGACGACCTGGAGGTTGGCCAGCTCCGCCTGGGCATCCTCGCCATCCGCCAGGCGCGCCGCCTCGATGAGCGCATGCGCCGCCTGGGCGCGCTGGTGCGAGCGCAGGAACAGTTGCGCCAGCGCCGACTGGCTGGCATAGGCAATGAATGCAAGACCTTCGGTGCGCGGCAGGGAAAGGCGGCCAAGGCCCGCCAGCTCCCCACGCATGCGCTCCAGTTCGCCTGCCGCGCCATACCAGGCGACGCGCGCCAAGGCGACTTCCGCTTCGCGCAGGCCGGGTTCGGTCTGCTTGCCGAGCTGCGCGACCGCGGCGTCCAGCATGCGGGCATCGCGCGCCGCTTCGACCGGCGAGGGAATCGCGAGGAACGGCAGGCGGCTCGCGCGGATCGACACTTGCGCCGCGAGATCGCCGGCCTCGATCGCGCGGTTCAGGGCGTGCTCGGCAGCGGCGAGCCCTGCGGTGGTCTCGCGCGCGGCAAACGCGGTGCGGGCAATCGCCGCCAGCATGCGGATCTCGATCTGATCGGACGTGGCGTCGCCCATCAGCGCCAGCAGTCCACGCACAAGGCCAAGCCATTGAGAACGCACTTGAACCTGGCTGGAGAAGGCCGGCAGGGCCTCGATCACGTCCAGCATCGCACCCGCTGCGGTCGCCACGTCGCGCGAGAGCACGGCCGCACGCTGGTCGGCCTCGAGCGCATCCAGCAAGTGCCCAGGCACCACCGGTCGGTCCAATTGCGCCATCGTTTTCCCCCTTCGCGCCGCCAAGGCAGGCGAACAATGGCATGGAGGCGGCCGTTGCGCCAGCCCAGGCGCCGCGGGCATTGTCGCAGGCCCTTGCCCAAGCTACAGTCGCCGCCGCCGCATCGTGAGCGGTTGGCGCAAGTGAGGCTCGACATGACCCCAGGCCAGAGGCCGCTCATCATCGGCATCGCAGGGGGGACGGGGTCGGGCAAGACCACGATCGCACGGGCGATTCTGGCGGAGCTGCCAGGCGAGTCCGTGGCGCTCATGGACCACGACGCGTACTACCGCGATCGCGCGGAGCTGAGCATCGAGGCGCGCGCCCAGCTGAACTACGACCACCCGGACGCGCTGGAAAACGATCTGCTGATTCAGCACTTGGATCAGCTCAGCGCCGGCCTTGCCATCGAGCGGCCGCTCTACGACTTCGTGCACCACCGCCGCAAGCCCGAGACGCAGCGCGTACTGCCGGCGGCGGTCATCGTGGTCGAGGGCATCCTGATCTTCGCGGACGCCGCGCTGCGGGAACGCTTTGACATCAAGCTGTTCATCGACACGCCGGCCGACATTCGCGTCCTGCGCCGCATCCGCCGCGACATGGAGCGGCGCGGCCGCACGTTCGAGGAGATCCGCCGACAGTACCACGCCACCGTCCGGCCGATGCACGAGGCTTTTGTCGAGCCGACGCGCCGACTTGCCGACGTCATCATCCCCGAGGGCGGCAACCAGCGCGTCGCCATCGAGATGGTCGTCGACCGCATCCGCCGGGCGCTGCGCTCGTGACGCCGGTCGCGCCACTTCCACGTGATCTCAAGTTCTTCCTGATTGCGACGCTCGCGCTGGCCCTGGCGCTGGCGGCGGCGCGTCAACTGCCGGCGCTGGTGTTCGCGCCGGCGGATCTGCACTTCGACATTGCACGCAACCTCCTGCATTCCGGTACTTTTGGCCGAACTCCCGGTGGCCACACGCTGGTGCGCGGCCCGGCGTTCGTGCTGTGGCTGCTGCCGTGGACGGCGCTCGGCGGCGGCCAGCCGCTGGCCGGCGTGCTGGCTTGCGTGGCTGCGCAGGGTCTGGGCGCGCTGGCGATCGCGAGGCTGGCTCGGCGTTTTGCCCGCGATGCCGCCGCGCAGCAGGATCAGCTGGCGCAGCTCGCTGGCCTTGCGTGGCTGCTGCATCCGGCGCTGGCGTACTTCGATCTGCACGTGGAATCCGTGGCCTTCGAGGGCCTGACGGTCGCGCTGTGCATCCTCGCTGGCGTACGCTGGCGCGAAGATCCCACATGGAACCGCGTGCTTGTCTTGGGCGTGACGGTCGGGATCGCGACGCTCTCGCGCCAGACGCTGGCGGTCTTCTGCGGCGTGGGGTCGGCAGGCCTCGTGGTCAGCGGCGGCGGCGCCTGGTCCAGGCGCTTGGGCCGCGTGCTCGCCGTCGCGGCCGTGTCCTTGCTGGTCATCGCGCCGTGGACCGCGCGCAACTACGCAATCACAGGGCAGTTCTACCTCGTGCAAAGCAGCCTGCCCGGCGTGTTCCTCACCGGCAACGCCCACGCCTTCGCCACCGGCAGCGCGTTCGTGCCGAGCCGCCAGGCGCCGCTGTCCCCCCTCGACATCCGCGCCTGGGGCGAGAGAACCCACGGCAGCTACTGGGCTTCCTTCGAGCCGGAAGGCGACGCCCACTTCGCCCCGCTGGTGCGCCCGATGTGGACCGACGCGCGCCTGCTGCTGCGCAAGCTCGCCGTGCTGGGCCCGCGGCTCTGGTATGCCGGGACGACGCCGGCGCACACGACGTGGCTGCTGGCCTTGGCGCTGCCGCTGTACCTCCTTGGTCTGCTTGGCTTTCTCAGGCTACCACCGGCCAGCGAGCCCCAGCATTGGCTCGCGCCGCTCCTGCTCGCGTGGCTGGCGGCAACGGTGGTGCACGGCCTGGTGTACTCGTGGCACCGCTACGGCCTGCCGCTGCTGCCGCCCCTGCTGCCGTTTGCGGCGCACGGCGTGCGGACGCTGCGGCAGAAGTTCGCGAAACGAGAAGGCTAACTCTGCGGCCTCTGCGGCGGGTTGCCTGCGGCGGCCCAGTCGGCCGGATACGTCACGTAGAACACGCGGACGTGCCCCGGCGTGCCAAAGACGATGCGGCTGCCTTTGGGGATGTAGAACACGTCGCCGGCGCGGCCCTCGAGCGTGCGCCCGTCGATGCCGATGTGCAGCACGCCTTCCAGGACCATGTCGACTTCGTCGTACTCCAGCGACCACGGGAAGGAATCCTCGCGCTTCCAGCTCATGATGCCGGCCGTCATCGGCGAGCCGTCGCTGCCTTGGATGAGGTCGGTCAGGCCAATGCGCCGATCCGGGCCAGCGCCGGTGAAGCGCCCGAGGCGCACGCTGTCGCCGCGCACGACGATGAGACCGGACGGGTCGACGATCCGCTCGCAACTGCCCGGATCCGCGCCAGCATCCGCAGCCAGGCCGGTGCCGCGCTGATCGAGCGTGACGCCAAGCTCATGCGCCTTGGACCACGCGGCCGGCGTGATGACGGTGCTGCCGCGCGGCGCTTCGATGGACGTCAGCCCGTCGGCAAAGGCGGCTTCGACGTGGTCCGCGGTCAGGATGCGCTTCATCGCTCAGCCTCCAGACGTGCCGCCCGCGTCACGCGCCGCGCACGAAGTGCGGCATCTCGGCCGGAATCACCAGGGAAAGCTCGACGAACCCGGCGTAGGCGCCGTCGCGGTACCACGGCGATTGGTAGATCAGCTTCTTTACGCCGCTTTTCTCGATCGTGTACACGTTCTGCTGCCGCGTCGCCATCAACTCCGCGAGCTTGGCGCGCGCGTGCTCCGGGTGGCAGTCCAGCACGCTCGACCCGATGAGTGCGCGGCCGCCGCGCTGGGCGAACGTGGTCGCGGCCCGGTCGTTCATGTCGAGGATGGTGCCTTCGGCGTCGCAGACCGTCACGGCGCCGACGAACTCCTTGACCCAGTTTGCGTCGATCATCGTTCCTCTGGCGGATGCAAGGGCCCGAAACGCTGAAAGCCCAGCACCGGCAACCTTGGCAAGTACAGGACTTTGTTCGGTTGCGGTGTTGGCCTTGAACCAACAACCTTCGGGTGATGATCGCCCACGGCGGCCCTTGCTGACTTTGTGGGTCTTGCGTCTCGGCGCTTCCGGACGCCCGATCCCTTGCCGGCATCGTGGCGCGATCATAGCGAGTGGCCGGAGGAATGGCCACGGCACTGGTGCGAGAAGTGCCGCCGAAGAAGGAGCGCGAGCAGTCCGTCGCCCGGCTGCGCGCCACGGTTGGCGTGCGGCTTTGCCTGCAGCCTGGCCGGGCGCGGCGGCGGTTGCGAAAACCGCACGACAAGCGTAGCAGTAGCCATTGAACCAGGTTGCGGGGGGAACCATGGCTCGGCTTGCAGTTGTCTGGGGATGCATCCTCTCGGTGCTCGCGTTCGCTGGCTGCAGCACTCCGGACCAGGCGGTCAAGGGCCTGGTCGTGGCGGACGCCAAGGCGCAGGCCGACGGCTCCGCAGAACTTGGCGCCGGACCGGACGCAATCGATGCAGCGGCACCTGGCGTCGATGTCCTTGCGGATGTCCATGCCATCGATGGGGTGGATGCCGGCCCAGCACCGGACCTCGGGGTCGATGCGTCGGATGCCGCCTCGGTTGTCGCCAAGGACGGCGATGGCCCCGATTCACTCGGGGCCGACACAACCGACGCCGGCGTCGCTCCCGATGTCGGCCTGCCTTGCGCGGTGACCGTGCTGCAGCAGGCCTACATCAAGGCGTCGAACACAAACGCGAATGATCTCTTTGGCTCCCACGTCGCTGTCGATGGCGACACGCTGGTGGTCGGCGCGCCATGGGAGGACGGCGGCTCGACCGGCGCTGGGGGCGAGCAAGGTTGGTCCAAGGACAGCGGCGCGGCCTATGTTCTTGTGCGCCAAGGCGGCGTTTGGAAGCAAAGTGCGTACTTGAAGGCGTCGAACACGGGGACGAAGGATGATTTCGGCACCAGCGTCGCCATCTCCGGCGACACGATCGTCGTTGGCGCCGATGCCGAGGACAGCAAGGCCACGGGCGTGGACGGCAATCAGGCCGACAACAGCGCGACGGACAGCGGCGCGGCCTACGTCTTCGTGCGGCAGGACGGCAAGTGGACGCAGCAGGCGTACCTGAAGGCGTCGAACACCACGAACATCGGTTATTTCGGCTACTTTGGGACCAGTGTCGGAATCTCGGGGGACACGGTCGTGGTCGGAGCCTTCGGCGAGTCCAGCGCGGCGACCGGCGTGGACGGCAAGCAGTCGGACACCAGCGCATACGCCAGCGGCGCCGCCTACGTCTTTGTGCGCAAGGCTGGAAAGTGGACGCAGCAAGCGTACTTGAAGGCGTCCAACACGGAGGTGAAGGACAACTTCGCTTCCAGCGTCGCGATCTCCGGCGACACCATCGTCGCTGGCGCAAGCGCGGAGGGCAGCAAGACGACCGGCGTGAACGGCGACCAGGTCAACGACGGCGCGGCAGGGAGCGGCGCGGCCTATGTCTTCGTTCGCGAGGACGGCCTGTGGACACAGCAGGCGTACTTGAAGGCCTCCAACACCGGCGCAGGCGATGCGTTTGGCGCTGCCGTTGCCGTGTCAGGCGATTCCATCGTCGTGGGCGCCGCAAATGAAGCGAGCAAAGCTGCGGGCGTCAACGGCGACCAGCAGGACAACAGCTTTGGCACGGCCGGCGCCGCGTATGTCTTCGTGCGCCACAGCGCCACCTGGTCACAGCAGGCGTACTTGAAGGCGTCAAACCCATTCGTGAACGCCTACTTTGGACACAGCGTAGCCATCGCAGGGCAGACCATCGTGGTCGGCGCCTACGGAGACTGGGCTGGCTCGACCGGCGTAGATGGCGCGGAGGACAACTGCTGCACCCCATCCTCCGGTGCTGCCTACGTGTTCGAGCGGGAAAGCGGCATCTGGACGCAACGCGCGTTCCTCAAGGCGTCGAACCCCGAATCGGGCGATCTGTTCGGTTTCAGCGTGGGCATCGGTTCCCATGCCATCGTGGTCGGCGCCGAGCAAGAGGCCAGCAATGCCAAGGGTGTGGGCGGCGACCAGGCGGACAACAGCGCACCGAACAGCGGGGCAGTCTATGCCTTCCTGCTGGACGATGGCTGCGACGATGGCAATCCGTGCACCGACGACGCGTGCGCCGCTGGCAAGTGCTTGCATACGAACAACGCAGCTCCGTGCGACGACGGCAACCCGTGCACCAGCGACGTCTGCGCGGCCGGCAAGTGTGTGTCCAGCAACAACATTGCGTTCTGCGACGACGGCAACGCCTGCACCACGGACGCATGCCTCGCGGGGGCTTGCACGCACGCGTTCAACAGCCTGCCTTGCGACGACGGGCTCGCCTGCACGGTCGGGGACGCGTGTGCGGACGGCAAGTGCGCCGGCACGCCTGCCGGCTGCGGGTGCCCGAGTGCCAGCATCCAGCAGGCGTACGTCAAGCCTTTGATCACCAACGCTGGAGCCAACTTCGGCGACGAGGTCGCGATCGATGGCGACACCATGGTCGTCGGCGCCAGTTTCCCCGGCGGCAGCTGCGCGAAGCCGCTTGGCTCTGCCGTCTACGTCTTCGTGCGACAGAGCGGTGTGTGGTTGCAGCAGGCCTGGTTCCCTGTTTCGGGCCCGTGGAACTTCGCGGTCTCGGGCGACACCATCGTCATCGGCCAGCCGAGCGACGCCAGCAAGGCCACCGGCGTAAACGGCGACTCGACCGACACCAGCGCACCGAAGAGCGGCGCTGCCCTGGTCTACGTGCGCAAGGACGGCAAGTGGACGCAACAGGCGTACTTGAAGGCGTCGAACACCGGCGTGGGCGACGACTTTGGCTGGAGCACGGACATCTCCGGCGACACCATCGTCGTCGGCGCGGACAGCGAAGCGAGCAGCGCCACTGGCGTGGGCGGCAACCAGGCGGACGATGGGGCCAAGGGCAGCGGCGCGGCCTACGTCTTCGTGCGCAGCGGCACGGTTTGGAGCCAGCAGGCGTACTTGAAGGCGTCCAACACCGGAGCCGGCGAGAAGTTCGGCCATGCCGCGGGGATTTCAGGCGATACGATCGTCGTCGGAGCGATTGGCGAAAACAGCAAGGCGACCGGCGTGGGCGGCGACCAGACCGACCACAGCGCGGCGTGGAGCGGCGCCGCCTACGTCTTCGTGCGTGAAGGCGGCGTGTGGAAACAGCAAGCGTACTTGAAGGCTTCCGACGCCGCGTCGGAGTTCGCCTGGTACGTCAACATCTCCGGCGACACCGTCGTGGCGTCGTCCTCGCAGGCCGCCTATGTCTTCGTGCGGCAGGCGGGCATCTGGAGCCAGCAGGCACTCCTCCAAGTGATGACGCCTAACAACAAGGCACAAACCATTGACAGTGTTTCGATTTCCAATGACACGCTCGTGCTCGGCATCGGCAG
>CAIXAA010000330.1 GCA_903917305.1 uncultured Myxococcales bacterium
CCCCAACAACCGCGGGTTACGATGGCGGGAAGCGAAGCGCCCCCGCGTACAGCAGCGCAGCGCGTATCACTGCCGAAGGCAGCTGTGAGCGCAAGCGGCTGTGCCAGGTAAATCAAAACTCCTTGTAACACCTGAGGGAGTTCAAGGAGAGAGTCCAGAGAGAACCTCCAAGAGGGACCCTTCCCTCTTGGTGGTTCTCTTTGGAGCACGCGGCGTGGTCAACGCCCCTAAAAAGGCTTAGCCAAATCCCCCGGATCCAACAAAAACTCCAGCGCCAAATGCACCCGCTGCGCCCAGTAACTCTCATTGTGCGCCGCACCCACCGCTTCATAATACCCAAGCGTCTGAGGCACCTCCAACCCAAGCTTCTCCAGCAAAGCCTTCATCGCCTGCGTATCCGCGAGGTTGTCGTTATCCGTGCCCGCATCGAGCCAAACGCGCACCGGCAGCGCCGGGTTCCAAAGGGTCGGCACCCAGGTCGCGATCTCCATGTTGTCCCACCACCACGCGCCGCTCATGCAGATGGCGTTGCCCCAGGTGTTCGTTCGCGAAACCAGCGCATACAGCGCCATCAGCGACCCCAGCGACGACCCGCCGATGGTGCGCTGCGTGCGGTCGTCGAGCAGCCGGTAGCGCAGCGCCGCGTCGGGCATGACGGTCTTGTCGACCCACACCAGGAACTTCTCGCCGCCGCCGCCGTCCGCGCGCGTGTTGTCGTACCACGGCGTGTACTCGAACTTGCGTTTGACGCCCGCGTGGTCGATGCCGATGGTCACGATCTCGCCGAGCTTGGCCGCCGCCATCGACGCCTGCACCGCGTCGCCCAGCTTCCACGACACGCCAAAACTCGCGGTCGCGTCCTCGAACAGGTTCTGCCCGTCCAGCATCAGCAAAAGCGGGTACTTCGCCACCGTGTTCTCGCCATAGCCCGGCGGCAGCAGGGCGCGCAGCGTGCGCGGGTTGCCGTCCGGACCCGGCAGGTCGTAGTTCTCGCGCTTTTGCGCGCCGGTCTTGGCGTCGAAGTACGGGTAGAGGTGGTTCGCGGCGTGCGGCTGGAGGACGTGGTTGTTCCCCAGCGCCCACGCGGTCTTGTGCAGCGCCTTGACCTGCCACGGCCCGTCGCCGTCCAGCACGAAGCGCGCGGCCGTGCCTTGCACGTCGGTCGGCTGCAGGTCGGCATCCCAGGTCAGCGGCGGGGCATTGCCGCGCAGCGTCAGCTCCGCGGCGGCGGGGTGGTGCAGCCACACGACGGTCGGCGGCGGACCGGCATCGGCGGGCGCGGCATCGGGCGCGGGCAGGTCGGCTTGCGGCGCATCGGCGGCGGCATCTTGGGAGACGATGTCGGCCAGTGCGGCATCCGCAGGCGCCGCTGACACATCCGCGACGTCCGCCAGCGCTGTGTCCGGCGCCGCACCGTCCGGCGCCGCCGCCGCATCCTTGGCTGTTCCATCGGGCGCCGCCACCACGTCGGCAGCGCCAGCCGCAGCCGCCGGCGGCGACGAGCACGCGGCCGCCAGCCACGCGAGCAGGAGCCAGGCAGCCGGCCAGCGGGCGCGGCGCCATCTTGAAGAAGCAGTTGTGTTCATGGCTCTACTGGGTGCGGGCCAGGGAGATGCCGACCAGGCCGGAGCCGCCGAGGCTGACCGGTGTCGTCCACACCGCGGCGCCGAAGCGCGTGTGGTAGGCGACGCCGCTGGCGATGTAGGCGACTTCCAGGTCGGCGCTGCCGACGCCCGTCGACAAGGCGGGTGCGCCGCTGGCGCCGGAGGTGCCGGCAATCAGGGCGGGGACGCTCCAGACGCCTGCCGTGGAGGCGGTGAAGTAGACGCCGGGACCGGTGCCGGACTTGCGGTAGACGACGGCCGCCATGCTGCCGACCGCGATCAGCGCCGGGCGGTCGGCCGTGAGCGCGGTGGAGTCGACCGCCTTGCCCGCCGCCCACGTGCCGCCGGTGCGCGTGGCGACCTGCACGACGCTGCTGGTGGCGCTACTGCCGTAGATTACGAAGACGTCCGTCGAACCAGGCACATAGGCGACGCGCGGTCCGATCGTGCTCTTGACGCCCGAGGACGTGACGGTCTTGACCGCGCCCCACGTGCCGCTGACGCGCTCGAAGGCGTAAAGCGCCGCGCCGCTGGTGTAGACGACCATGGCGTTGTTGCCCGACACGGCGATGTCGATCGGCACGGTGTTTGCCGAGTACCCGGTGCCGCCCACGACCTCATTGGTCGGCGTCCACGGCACGCCATACGCCGCGAAGAACAGGTTGCTCGACGCCGCGGAGGTGCGGTAGGCGGCGTCCACGTTGGCGCCCGAAGCCGAGAGGCTCGGCGCGTCGTTGGAGAGCACCGTCGTCGCACCCGGCAGGTCCACCAGCGCCGTCCAGGTGCCGGCCGGCAGCGTTCCCCCAGTCCACGTCGTCGCTTGCAGGTGGTTGGTCGTCTTCTGCGTCACCAGGCCGACGCCGGTGCGCGCCGCGTTGATCGCCAGGGCGGGTGCATAGCTCGATGTGCCGCTGATGGTGGACGTGCTCCACGCGCCCATGCCGTCGACGAACGATCCGCCCAGGTTGGACGTGCCTCCCGATGCCAACGCCAGCAAGACCGGGCAAGTGCCGCACGTGCCGCCGC
>CAIXAA010000331.1 GCA_903917305.1 uncultured Myxococcales bacterium
AGCTTGAAGTCCGGGATGCCGTAGCGCAGCAGCCCGCCCAGCCGGTCGTCCTTCTCGTACACGGTCACGTCGTGGCCCTGGCGCGCCAGCTGCTGCGCCGCCGCCAGACCCGCCGGCCCCGACCCGATGACCGCCACGCGCCGATTCGTGCGGTACAGCGCCGGCTGCGGCAGCAAGGCCCCCGTCTTCCAAGCGCGATCGGCGATCTCGCGCTCGATGGCCTTGATGGTCACCGGCCCTTCGAACAGCGCCTGCTGCGTCACGCCATCGCCCGGCACCGGCTGCGGCACCTCGATGCCCAGCACGCAGCTCGTCTCGCACGGCGCCGGGCAGACGCGGCCCGTGATCTCCGGGAAATTGTTGGTGCCGTGCAGCGCCGCGCTCGCGTCGGCCAGCCGCTCGTGGTGCACGAGGTCGTTCCAGTCCGGGATCAGGTTGCCCAGGGGACAACCGCCGTGGCAGAACGGAATGCCGCAGTCCATGCAGCGCGAGGCCTGGTCGCCCAGCTGCGCATCGGTCAGCGGCAGGTCGATCTCGGCGAAATCGGCCAGACGCTCCGCCACCGGCCGCTGCAACGGCTTCTTGCGGTGAATCTCCAGAAAACCGCGAACTTTCGCCATTGGCTACACCCCTCCTGGCATGGGCAGAGGCAGCACGGGCTCCTCGATGGGGATGCCCGCCGTCTCGGGCGCCGCAGCGTCGGACAGGATGCGCCGGTATTCACTGGGGAAGACCTTGACGAAGCGCGGTGCGTGCTCCGGCCAATCCGCCAGGATCACCTTGGCTTGCGGGCTGCCGGTGCGTTCGACGTGCTCGCGCAGCAGCTCGCGGACGACCAAGCCGTCCTTGTCCGTCAACGGCACCAGCTCGATGGTCTCGAGGTTGCAGCGCGCCGCGAAACGCTTGTCGACATCGAGGACATACGCCAGGCCGCCGCTCATGCCGGCGCCGAAGTTGCGGCCGGTGCGCCCGAGGATGACGACGGTGCCGCCGGTCATGTACTCGCAGCCGTGGTCGCCGACGCCTTCGACGACCGCCGTCACGCCGCTGTTGCGCACGCAGAAGCGCTCGCCCGCCCGGCCGCCAAAGAACGCCTTGCCCTCGGTGGCGCCGTACAGGACGGTGTTGCCGACGATGGCGTTCTCCTCCGGGCGAAAGGTCGCGGTTTTGGGCGGGAAGATCGCGATGGTGCCGCCCGACAGGCCCTTGCCGACGTAGTCGTTGGCGTCGCCTTCGAGCGCCAACGTCAAGCCGTGCGCCGCAAAGGCGCCGAAGCTCTGCCCGGCGCTGCCGCTGGCGGACACGACGATGCTCTCCGCCGGCAACCCCTTGCCGCCGTGCCGCCGCGCGATCTCGCCGCTGATCATGGCGCCGAACGCCCGGTCGCTGTTGCGGATCTTCGCCGCGATGTGCACGGTGCCGCGCCCGGCCAAGGCGTCGTGCGCCTGGGCGATCAGCTGGTGATCCTTCGCCGCCCGCAGGTCATGGTCCTGCGCCTCCGTGCAGCGCCGCGGCGTTTCGCCCGCAGTCTTGGAGCGATACAGCAGCTCCGAGAAGTCCAGCCGCCGGAAGTTCGTGCTCGCCCCCGCCGCGCGCCGCGCCTGCAGGAACGCGACGCCCTCCTGGTTGTCGAAGCGCCGCGGCGCGATGCACTGCGTCTGCCCCACCGCCTCGTCCAGCTTGCGAAACCCGAGTTCCGCCAAGAGCTTGCGCACTTCCTCCGCGACATAGAAGAAGTAGCGGATCACGTGCTCCGGCTGGCCGGTGAAGCGCTTGCGCAGCTCCGGATCCTGCGTCGCCACGCCCACCGGGCAGGTGTTCAGGTGGCATTTGCGCATGAGGATGCAGCCACTTGCGACCAGCGGCGCCGTGGCGAAGCCGAACTCCTCCGCGCCGAGCAGCGCGCCGAAGATCACGTCGCGCCCGGTCTTGAGCTGCCCGTCGACCTGCAACCGCACGCGGCTGCGCAGCCCGTTGAGGACCAGCACCTGCTGCGCCTCCGCCAGGCCCAATTCCCAAGGCGTTCCCGCATGGTGGATGGACGTCAGCGGCGAAGCGCCCGTGCCGCCGTCATGCCCGCTGATGAGGATGGCGTCGGCATGCGCCTTGGCCACGCCCGCCGCGATCGTGCCGACCCCCGCCTCCGAGACCAGCTTGACGCTGATGCGCGCCGCCGGGTTCACGGTCTTCAGGTCCAGCACCAATTGCGCAAGATCTTCAATGGAGTAGATGTCATGGTGCGGCGGCGGCGAGATCA
Organism: uncultured Myxococcales bacterium; assembly: GCA_903917305.1. Taxonomy (GTDB): domain Bacteria; phylum Myxococcota_A; class UBA9042; order UBA9042; family UBA9042; genus CAIXAA01. The sequence goes on from CAIXAA010000331.1 coordinate 2,258, forward strand.
GCGTCACGCCGGGCGTCGAGTGCCGCACGCGCGCGATGACCGCGTCGACCTTGTGCCCCGGCAGCTGCCCGCCCTCGCCCGGCTTGGCACCTTGGGCCATCTTGATCTGCAACTCATCGGCATTCGCCAGGTATTCGGTCGTCACGCCAAAACGGCCCGACGCCACCTGCTTGATGGAGGAGCGGCGCTCGTCGTGCAGACGCTCCGGATCCTCGCCGCCTTCGCCGGTGTTCGAGCGCCCGCCGATGCGGTTCATCGCGATCGCCAGGTTCTCGTGCGCTTCCTTGGAGATGGAGCCGAAGGACATGGCGCCGGTGGCAAAGCGCTTGACCAGCTCCGTCGCCGGCTCGACCTCGTCCAGCGGCAGCGCCGGCCCTGCCGGCACGAGGTCCCACATGCCGCGCAAAGTCAGGTAACCATTCGATTGATCGTTGATGAGCCGCGCGTACTCGTCGTACGACGCCGCGTCGTCCAGCCGCACGGCCTTCTGCAGCGCCGCGACCGACTGCGGGCTCCACAGGTGCTTCTCGCCCTGCACGCGAAAGTGAATGTGTCCGCCGACATCCAACGTCTCGTGCGGCACGCGGCCGTAGGCGCGCGCGTGGCGGCCCAGCGCCTCCTCGGCCATCTCGGTCAGGCCAATGCCGCGAATGCGCGACGACGTGCCGGTGAAGTACTGGTCGATGACGACCTGGTCGATGCCGATGGCCTCGAAGATCTGCGCACCTTGGTAGCAAGCGACCGAGCTGATGCCCATCTTGGACATCGTCTTCAAGAGGCCCTTGCGCAGCGCCTTGATGGTGTTGGTGACCGCCTTCTGGCGCTCCACGGCCTTGGGCATCTGGCCGTGATCCGCCTCCGCCGCGACGGTCGCCAGCGCCAGGTACGGATTGATGGCACCGGCGCCGTAGCCGACCAGCAACGCGATGTGCGCGACTTCACGCGGTTCTGCCGACTCGACGATGATGCCGCACGCCAGGCGCCGGCCGCTGAGGATGAGGCTGTGGTGCAGCGCCGCGGTCGCCAGCAGGCTGGGGATCGGCACCCACTCCGGCCCGACGTCGCGATCCGAGAGGATCAGGATGCTGGCACCTTCGTCCACCGCCGCCTGCGCCTGGGCGCACATGGCTTCGAGCGCGTCGCGCAGCTCCTCGGTCGCCGTGCGCCCGGAGCCCGGCCGCGGCAGCGGGAAGCGCATCGCGATGGTGCACACGCGAAAGTCGTTGAACGTATTGCGCCTTAGCCGTGCGAGATCGTCCTTCGACAGGATCGGGTGCGGCAACTGCAGCATCCGGCACTGGCGCGGCGTCTCGTCGAGCAGGTTGCCTTCGCCGCCGACGCAAGCGGTCATCGACATGACGACCTCTTCGCGGATCGGGTCGATCGGCGGGTTGGTCACCTGCGCAAAGCGCTGCTTGAAATAGCGAAACAGCAGCTGCGGGCGTTCCGACAGCACGGCGATCGGGATGTCGGCGCCCATGGAACCGACCGGCTCCTCGCCGCCCACCGCCATCGGCGCCAGGATCAGCTTGCAGTCCTCCGCCGTGTAGCCAAACACCTGCTGCAGCCGCGCGATCTCCGTCGTGTCGAGGTCGTAGGGACTGGGCACCGCCGGAATCTGCGCGAGATCAATCTTGTTTTCATCCAGCCACGCGCGGTACGGCTGCTGCGTGGCCACGCGGTGCTTGATCTCGGCATCGGGGATGATGCGGCCCTGCACCGTGTCAATCAGCAGCATCTTCCCGGGCTTGACGCGGCCCTTCTGCACGATGCGCGACGGCTCGATGTCCAGCACGCCGAACTCGCTGGCCAGCACGACCAGACCGTCGGAAGTCACGACGTATTTCGCCGGGCGCAGGCCGTTGCGATCCAGCATCGCGCCGACCAGCTCGCCATCGGTGAAGGTCAGCGCCGCCGGACCGTCCCAGGGCTCGATGAGGCAGTCGTGGTACTCGTAGAACGCGCGCTTTTCCGGCGTCATTTCCGGAGAGTCCGTGCTGGCTTCCGGCAGCAGCATCATCATGACGTGCGGCAGCGAACGGCCCGACGCGACGAGAAAATCGACGACATTGTCCAGGGATGCGGAGTCCGAGCCGCCCGGCCGGATGATCGGCGTGAAGTCCTCGATCGACTTGCCGAACAGCGGGCTCTTGAGGCGCGACTCGCGCGCCGACATCCAGACGCGGTTGCCGGAAAGTGTATTGATTTCGCCGTTATGGGCGATCATGCGGAAGGGGTGCGCGCGCTCCCACGAGGGGAACGTATTGGTCGAGAAGCGCGAGTGCACCAGCGCGAGGCGCGTGACGGTGCGCGGGTCGGACAGCTCCGGGTAGAACTCCGCGAGCTGCTCCGCCAGCAACAAACCCTTGTAGACCACGGTCTTGGACGAACAGGAGCAGACGTAGAAGTCGTCGCCGCCGAGCTGAACGCTGGCGGTGCGGCCGGCGCGCTTGCGGATCATGAACAGCGTGCGCTCGAAGGCGTCGCGCACGCCGGCGAAGTGGCCGCTGCCGTGCAGCGAGGCCTCGATGGCGCGGCCGATGAACAGCTGGCGGATCGCGGGCATCGAGTCGCGGGCGGTGGGGCCGATGGCGCGCGTGTCGAGGGGGACGTCGCGCCAGCCGAGCACGCGCTGACCGTAGTGCTCCACGGCGGACTCGAAGATCGCCTCCTGGCGGCGGCGGCGCGCGGGGTCGGGCGCCAGGAAGCACATGGCGACGGCGTAGTCGCCGGGCGCAGGCAGGGAAATGCCTGCGTTTGCGCGGTCTTGCGCGTACAGCGCGTGCGGGATCTGCAGCAGGATGCCGGCGCCGTCGCCCGTGCACGGATCGCAACCGGCGGCGCCGCGGTGGGTCAGGTTGGCGAGGATCTCCAGCGCGTGACGCACGATGGCGTTCGAAGGACGCCGATCGAGGGTGGCAACGAAGCCCAACCCGCAGGCATCATGCTCGAATTCTGGATTGTAGAGACCTTGGGGCTTGGGCAATGGCATGCCGCGAGCATAACGAGGTGACGCAGCGCGTCAACCGGCAAGCGCCGGCGAAATGGCCTCGTTCAGTGGCGTCCAGACGCACGGCGGCAGGCCGAGGCGATAGAACAGCTCATCGGGCCGGCCCAGCGCGAAGGCCGTCGCCTCGAACGGCTCCCCGACGGCGACGCGGCCGCGCCAACCCCCCGGTTCTCCCAGCGCCAGCGCGGCGTTGCGCGTTACGCCGCGCAGCGCCTCCTGCGGCGTCAGGCGGCCCATCAGCACGGCCATCTGCATGGCGAGCAGGAGGTTGGTCGTCATCGCCGAGCCCGGATTGCAGTCGGTCGCCACCGCCACGCGCGCACCGGCGTCGACGAGCTCGCGCATGGGGGCCAGCGGCTCGCGCAAGAACACGGAAGTCAAAGGCAAACAGACAGCCACCGTGTCGGAGGCGGCGAGCCGGGCGATGCCTTCGGCGCCGGTGCAGAGCAGGTGCTCCACGCTGGTGGCGCGGTGGTCGACCGCCCAAGCCAGGCCGCCGATGTCCGCGAACTCGTCGACGTGCGCCTTCACGCCCCAGCCGAAACCGCGTGCGATCGCGGCCATGCGCTGTGCGGCGGCCGTGTCGAAGTAGCCGCGCTCGATGAAGGTGTCGAGGAATTGGACGGGCACGCCGCAGGCGGCCATCGCCGGCAGGATCGTGTCGCACACCACCGTGACGTAGCCTTGCGGATCCCCTTTGAATTCGGGCGGAATCGCGTGCCCGGGCATGGCGGTGGCGACGATGCGCAAGCGGCCGGCGAAGCGGCGGCGCAGCTCGGCAATGGCTTGCAGGCTGCGGACTTCGGTCGCGACGTCCAGGCCGTAGCCGGTCTTGACCTCGACGACGCGCACGCCCCAGGCGCACATCTCGGACAGGCGACTGGCGGCGGAAGTCACGAGTTCTTCCAGGCTTGCGCGGCGCGTGGCGGCGACGGTGTGGTTGATGCCGCCGCCTGATGCAGCGATGTCGGCATAGCTGCGGCCGGCGAGGCGTTGGTTGAATTCCACAGCGCGATCGCCGGCAAAGACCGCGTGCGTGTGGCTGTCGCACAGGCCGGGCACGACGAGCCGGCCGCCGCAGTCGAGCGTGCGGTCGGCGCTGGGGCGGTCGCCGGAGTCGGCCGGTCCGAGCCAGGTCGTGCGCCAGGTGCCGGCCGCGTCGCGGGTCAAGACGAGGTCAGCGTCGGGAAGAAAGCCCAGGGCTTCCCAGGAGGTGAGCGGACCGCGCTCCGGGCCGGCGGCGGTGACGAGGGCGAGGTTGTGGAGGCGCAGGCTGGGCATCGCGGGCCTTCGGGTTCGGGGTCCGGTTCGGGTTCCGGTTCCGGTTCCGGCTCCGGCTCCGGCTCCGGCTCCGGCTCCGGCTCCGGCTCCGGCTCCGGCTCCGGCTCCGGCTCCGGCAGGCACGCTAGCCAAGTCCGGCCGCCACCACCACCTGCCAGGCAATCGCCTCCGCCACCGCCGCCTGGCTGGTAATGTCGCCAAGATTCAAGAAGCTGGCCCCGGAGCGCGGCGTCTGCACCAGCCACACGTCGCGCAGGTCCGCGGCAACGTCCTTGCCCGAGGTGCGCGCCACCTGGTTGGCGAGCGCGCGCCGCTGCGGCCGCCACTGGCGCCACGCGTCCACGCCCAGCCGGTCGCCCGCGCCGCCGTCAGCAAGCTTTTCGCCTGCGACATCGACCGCTTGGAACACGCGCGGCATCGCGCACGACGCGGCGATCGCCGGCGCCAGCGGCCCTTGCGTCAGCAGCCGGTGCCGGCCTTGCAGATCGACGACGCCGACGGCAAAAGGCCGCGGCAGATCTTCAATGTTCGCGGGCAGATGCTGCGCAAGCCAGTCGCGGAACGGCGCCATGGACAGGACACCGCGCCAAGGCGTCGGCGCCAGGCGCAGCAGTTGCAGCGGACGATACTGCTGCAGTTCTGCCTGGATCGCCTCCGGCGTCATCCCGGCCAGCCAGAGCGCGCCGACCACGGAGCCCGACGACGTGCCGACCACCGCCTCGATCGCCAGGCGCGAACGCAGCACCGCGCGCAGCACGCCGATGTGGCGGCCGAAGGCCAGAAACCCGCTCGACAGCAGCAGATCCGCGTTCACGCTCTCTCCAAGGGGCCGCGGGCCTCCATGACGATGCGCACGCCGCGCTCCTTGGCGATGCGGCGCGCGTCCTCGTAGCCGGCGTCGGCGTGGCGCAGGACGCCCATCGCAGGGTCGCTGGTCAGCACGCGCTCGATGCGCCGCGCCGCGGCCTCGGTGCCATCGGCGACGATGACGACGCCGGCGTGCTGGCTGTAGCCCATGCCGACGCCGCCGCCGTGGTGGACGCTGACCCA
>CAIXAA010000332.1 GCA_903917305.1 uncultured Myxococcales bacterium
CGGCACATCCCGGTCATCGCCATCAGCGCCAACGCGATGGCGCGCGATGTCGAGAGGGGCCGCCAGGCCGGGTTCTTCGAGTACCTGGCCAAGCCCATCAATGTCAAGGAGTTCACCGACACACTGAATGCGGCACTGGAGTTGGCGAAGGCGAGGTCGGCGACCGCATGATCAGTCCTTCGAACATCCATGACGCCAAGGTGCTGATCGTCGACGACCAGGAGGCCAATGTCCGCCTGCTGGAGCGCGCGCTGCAGGGCGCCGGCTACACGTCGCTGTCGATGACGAGAAACCCGCGCGAAGTCTGCGAGTTGCACCGCGAGCACCGCTTCGACCTGATCCTGCTCGACCTGATGATGCCCGGCATGGACGGGTTCGAGGTGATGGAGAGCCTCAAGGAGATTGAGGACGGCGGCTACCTGCCCGTCCTCGTGATCACCGCCCAGCCAGAGCACAAGCTGCGGGCGCTCAAGGTCGGCGCACGGGATTTTGTGAGCAAACCGCTGGATCTCGCAGAAGTCTTGATGCGGGTCTACAACATGCTCGAGGTTCGCCTCCTGCACGTCACGACGCGGCGGCTCTACGAGCAGGTCGTGGCGGAGCAGACGGCGCAGAAACGGCTGGAGCTGGCGCTGCGGGAGGCCAAGGACGCAGCCGAAGCGGCGCAGCGCGAGCACGAGCGCGCCCTGCTGCGCGCCGTCGAAGAGCCGTTGGGGATCGTGGCCAGGAGCTTGGAGATGCGGCAGGTCGTGGATCTGGCACGGCGCGTGGCCAAGGTCGACGCGACCGTCCTCATCTCGGGCGAGAGCGGCTCGGGCAAGGAGCGGATTGCGCGGCTGGTCCACGACAGCTCCGCGCGGGCGAGCGGACCGTTCGTCGCGGTGAACTGCGGGGCCATCACCGAGACGCTGCTCGAAAGCGAGCTGTTCGGGCACGCACGCGGCGCATTCACCGGCGCGACGAGCGCGCGGCCGGGCCTGTTCGAGGCCGCCCACCACGGGACGCTGCTGCTCGACGAGGTCGGCGAGGTGTCGCCCGGCATGCAGGTCAAGCTGCTGCGCGCCATTCAGGAGCGCGAGATCCGCCGCGTCGGCGAGAACACCAGCCGCAAGGTCGACGTGCGCATCCTGGCGGCGACCAACCGCGATCTCGCCCTCGGCGTCGCTGGCGGTAGCTTCCGGCAGGACCTCTACTACCGCCTCAAGGTGGTCGAACTGCACGTGCCGGCGCTGCGCGACCGGCGCGACGATGTCCTGGCGCTGGCGCGCGTGTTCCTCGACGACGCGGCGCGGCGGATGAAGCGGTCGATGACCGGCATCGCGCCGGAAGCGGCGGAGCGCCTCCTGCGCTTTGGCTGGCCAGGCAACGTCCGCGAGCTCGAGAACGCGATGGAACGCGCCGTCGCGCTGGCGCGAAGCGATCTCGTTGAAGTTGATGATCTTCCTGACGAACTGCGCAGGGTCATGAGCAACGTCACTGCAAGCGCCGGCGAAGTGGTGCGGCCGCTGGAGGCCATCGAGCAGGACTACATCCTCTCGGCGCTGGAGCGCAACGGCGGCAACCAGACGCGCACAGCCGAGCAGCTGGAGATCGGGTCGGCGACGCTGTACCGCAAGCTCAAGCGCTACGGGAAGCTCGGCGGCCAGCGGGCCTGAGCCACGGCGGTCCGCTACGGAGTCGGCGCCGTCGCCTCGTGCACCTTCGCCTTGACCTTGTCTTTGGTGCGCACCGCCTTGTCCTTGACCGCGCGCCCGGCTTCCTTGGTCTTGTCCACGACCTTCCGCGCCGTTTCCTTGGTCTTGGCGGCGGCGACCTTGCCCGCCTCCTTGGCCTTGTCGCCGACCTCGCCGGCCTTGGCCTTGGTCTTGGCGGCGGCGCGACCCGCTTTGGCTTTGACGTCTTCCTTGACCTGGTGCGCAGCGGCCTTCACCTCTTCCCCTGCTGCCTTGACGTGGCTGCCGACATCGTCTGCCGCCCACACCGGGCTGGCAGCACCGCAGGTGAGCGCAAAGGCCAGGATGATGGACCAACGGCGCATGGGACCTCCTCTGGCGCGACCTGCGCGCGAACGACAAGCTGGTTAGGCGGAATCGACCCAATGGTCCGATGGTCGCCGATGGCCCTCAGGCTACGGACGCGGCCAGGGCGCCTCCAGCATGCGGGGCCCATGCGATGCGCGAACCTGCCGTTGCCGGTCGCCGATCCGCAGGCATGGGCTGGCCGGGTGGCGCGTGACCCAACCCGTCCGGCCGCCTCGACGCCGACGCCGGCCGGACAGCATTGCGCGCAGTCCACCCGACCTGCACGTCCGGCGTTGGGAGACGCACTGCCGCATGCTGTAACCTGAATCGTGACGGCACCCGGCTTCGAGGGTCGCTGCCGCCAGGTGGCGAACATGGCCATTCTTTGCAGAGTCATGCCTTTGCTGCTGATGCTGTCAGCTGGCGCTGCCTACGCGCAGCGGCGCAGCGCCGTGCCGCCAGCGATGGAGAGGCCTGCCGAGCGACTGGTGATGCAGCCGCGTCAGGTGCTGGTGCGCCCGGGCATCGACAACCCGCTGACCGCCAAGCAGCGCAAGCAGTTCGATGCGGACCAGGCGCAGCCGACCGTGCTGCCGCGCCTGCAGACCCTGCCGCTGGCGCGGGGTTGGACCGTCATGGTCGACCGCAGCGTCCGCGTCCGGCTGGATCTGGCGACGCTGTGGGACAAGCGCGTGGCGCAACCCAACACGTATTCGCTGACCTTCGAGGCGCAGTCGGGGATGGGGTGGCTCTGGCTGACCTGGCAGCTGCCCGGCGCGGCGCTGCCGCCGTTGGACGCGCACGGGGAGGAAGGGCTCGGCAAGTAGCCACTCGGCACCTTCCTTGAGGTCCTCCCAAGCGCCCTCGCCACGCTTGCTCAGTCCCAGACGCAACTGCGGCCGGTGGCTCCGACGAACCACCGGCCGCCCATCTGCCATTGCGCGAAATCAGCGCTCGTGCTTGCTGCCCTGCATCGGCCCCTTGCCCTGGCCCGGCGCCTTCGGCGGGTTGACGATGGCGTCGCGGCCCGGGTAGGTCGGCTTGCCAGCAACGTTCTTGCCTTCCTTGGTCGCCGGCGCGCCATGCTGACCAGCCTGCGGCTGCTTCGTGGGCGGATTGGCGGGCTTCTGCGGGTTCGTAGGCATGGGATTCTCCCTGCATTCAAGACGCAATTCTCAGGACGTCCGCGCACTGCGGCAGGCCCGATCGTGCGTGGGCAGAACCTGGGCTCTGCCAGTTTTGGGGTACGCGTAGACAGTCTGCCAGCTTCGCGGCGGCGTCAAGCCGGGCCGATGCCGGACCGGATCGGTGCCCGCGTAGGTCTTGTCGGCATGAGGGATTCGGATCGTCGCCCGCGTCACGCCGAATGCCACGCCTTGGTCGGCGCAAGGCAGTGCATTGGAAGATGGCGGGATATGTCGATCGCTGCGCTGAGCGCCGCCCGGGGAATCGAGCCGCGGCATGCCTGACTTCGCGGACAGCCACTGGCGCGCGCTGGCCAGCGCCCGGAAGGCGAGGAGCTACTTCAAGATGCATTGTCCCGCTTTGCAGATGAGGTTGGTGCCGCACGACGTGCCATCGTCCACGTTCTTCCAGGCGACCGGACAGTCGTCGACGTTGATGTCGGCACTGCACGTCCGGCAGATCGTGTAGGGCGGCGCTGGCGCGGACGGACATTTCGCGGAGCACCACTTCTGGCAGTCCGTCGTCGGGCCGGTCAGGATTTCGCAGAAGGCATCTGCGCCGCAATAGCGCTTGAAACAGCCAGAACCGCTGCACTCTCCGTTGCCGCCGGCTCCGTGCACGCAATCGACGGACGACGACCAGGCTATCCCCGAGTAGTCGATGGAGCTCGGGCACGGTTCGCCCCAGCCCTCGCAGCACCCATGGCTGGTGCAGGGGTTGCCGTCGTCACACGCCTGCGGATTCTCAGGCGGTACGATGGGTTGGCCCGCCATGCAGATCGCGCCGGCGTAGCACTTGAGCGGAACCTTGATGGGCTCGCCGTCCGGGATGGTCGTCAGGTCCAGGCCGCCCATGCCGTTGCAGGTGCAGGAACTGACGCAGAGGTTCTGGAAGGCAGGAAGTTTGCACGCCTTGCCGCTCGATGCGGGCGTGAGGCAATGCCCGCTTGCGTCGCACAGGCCGGGACCGCAAGCGCCCTGGCATGCCTGGCCGTTCTTGCAGGGCGTCTGGCACGTCCCGTCCCCAAGACACGCACCGACGGCGCCCGTGAGCGGCATCTTGCACGCGTTGCCGGGATGCACGGTGAGCGCGCACTTGCCTGCCGCGTCGCACACCCCAGACGTGCAGGAGTCGCCGGTCGCACACACCGCGCCGACCTTGATGACGGGCTTGCACGTGCCGTCGCCGCCGCAAACTCCTGATTTGCATGGGTTCATGTCGATCCAGCAGGCGCCGCCCGGGGCGGGGACCGTCGTGCAACTGCCGTCGCTCTGGCACTGCCTGGCGAGGCAGGGGCCGGGTGCTGCGCCGCAACTTGCGCCCACGGGGACCGTGCCGATGCATTGGCCGGCGACGTCGCACTTGCCGCCGACGAGGCATGGATCGGCAGTTGAACAGGATAGTCCAGGGGTTGCGACGGCCTTGCAGCTGCCGTCGGCCTGACACTGCAGGAGCTGGCAGGGACCGGGCGCTGCCCCGCAGCTGGCCCCCACCGCGATGTCCCCGACACACTTGCCTTTTTCGTCGCACTTGCCATTCGTGGTGCAAGGGTCTTGCGCCTTGCACGGCTTGCCCGGCGCGGTGGCGCTGCCGCAGAAACCCTTGGCGTCACACGTGTAGACTCCTGAAATGCATGGGTTCGCGTCGGGTGACGGGGGCGTGCAGGCTTGGCCGACGAGCGGCTTCGGCACGCAGACGCCACTGGCACACGCGCCGTCGAGACACAGGTTCTGGCCTTCGTCGGCGGTGCCTCCCGGGTAGGAATACCAAACAAAACAATGCGTCCCGTCGGTGGGTGGGATGCACGTCCCTGTACCGTCGCACATGGCCGGGCCGGAGCACGTGTAGGGACCAGCGCCGCACTGGGTTCCGCTGGGCTTGGGCACCAGCTTGCACGCGCCGGCCGCGTCGCACGCAGCTGTGGAACATCCGCCAGCTTGGACACCGCCGTCCGGGTTGGCGCAAGGCGTGCCGGGCGCCGCCAATCCGGGCTCGCACAGGCCACCTGAGTCGCAAGTGCCCTTGTTGACGTGGCAAGCGCCAGGCGCGGCGACCGTGCACGTCGTGCCCGCCGGGAGCTCCGCAGCGACGCACATTCCGCCTTCGTTGCAGGCACCTGCGGCGCCATGGCAGGGTCCCGGGACGACGGAACAAGGCGTGCCGGCGGCCTTGAGCTGTGCCGAGCACTCGCCCGTCGGCAGGCAGGTCCCTGCGGTTTCATGGCACTGGTCGGCATCCGCCGCCGTGCATGGGCTGCCAGCCGGGAGCTTCGCCATCTCGCACGCCCCCGCGCCATCGCAAGCGCCGGCAGGGCTGCACGCCGCCGGTTGACCTTTGCACGGAGTTCCAGCCGGCTTGGCGCTGGCCGAGCATTCGCCAGATGCTTGGCAGAATCCTGCAGTTGCATAGCATTCCGCGGCGGGTGCCTGGCTGTCCACTGGGCATGGCGTGCCGGGCGGAAGCGCAGCCATCTGGCACGTTCCCGCGCCGTCGCACGCACCGGACGCCATGCATCCCAATGGTTTTCCCACGCAATACGAGCCGGCAGGCTTCGGCGCGGCTTCACATTGCCCGTCGCTGTTGCACATGCCCGCGGTCGAGAAGCACTCGCCCGGGGTCGTGGCAGGCTCGCAGGCCATCCCGCGGTTGCCGGACACGCACTGACCGTTCTTGCACGACCTGGTGCAGGTTGGGTCGCCGCCGCCGCAAGACTGGCCATTCGGAGCGTTCACGATGAAGCAGTCGCCGAATGGGGAAAGCGTCGCCTTCTTGCACACTTGATCCGTCGCGCAAGGTCCGCTGTCGGCTGGTGTGGGCACGTCCTCGGCGACTGCCGCGTCGACGGTCTTGCCCGCATCCCCGGCGCCCTGCTGGCCGCCGGCGCAGGCGGCCGCTATCCAGCATAACCATCCGATTGTGCAGCGCTTTACGTTCATGCCGCATTCCCCAGGCAGCAGCCGTCCCCACCGGCTCACGGCCAAGCTACGCTGGCATCGGCCGCGTGTCGAGCGGCTTTGCGCACGCGCGCTGGCCGAGTTCGAAGGATCGTCCCCGAGGAAGCGCGATGGGACTTCTTGAACGTCGTGACGACATCGCCGCTGCTGATGCCCGTTCGCCTGCGGCAGCCGAGACAACCCAAGCTTGACCGCAGCCTTCCGCCGACGTAGCGTGGACCGTCTGACCGAGGATGCACGGCGCTGGGGGGCATGTGCGACGGATTCCACTGATATGGTTGGTGTTTTGCTTGGCGGCGTGCGCATCGCCGGCCACGCTGCGCGCGCCAGCCGCCGCCGACGCGGCTGCCAAGACGCCCGACGCTCAGATTGCCGATCTCGCCGGGCCCGCAGCGGATGCCGCCGACGAACCCGTGACCGACGCCGTCGTGCCAACGCCGGATTTGCAAAGCGATTCAGAGGACATCGCGGCCACGGCGGACTCCGCGCCAGATGTCCCCGTGGCTGGCGCCGATGTGCTGGATGCTGGTGCAGATGTGGCACCGCCCGACGCCGACCCGACGGACGCTGAACTCGCCGATGGTGCGGATCCTGAGGATTCTCCGGAGATTGCCGAGGCGCAGGACGCCGATGCTGCGCCAGAGGTCGCGTGCACGGCGGAAAGTGCCTGCGATGACGGCGATCCCTGCTCCGACGATGCCTGCGATCCGGCCGCCGGCTGCTTGCACGTGGCCAACCAGGCGCCGTGCGACGACGGCAGCGCTTGCACCATCGACGACACGTGCGCGCTGGGGCTTTGCTTTGGCGTGACGCTCACTTGCGACGACGGCAACGTCTGCACGGACGACAGCTGCCTGCCGGCCACCGGCTGCGTGCACACGGCCAACCAGGCGGCGTGCAGCGACGGCAGCGCCTGCACCAGCGGCGACACCTGCACGTTGGGCCTTTGCGCTGGCGTCACGGTCACTTGCGACGACGGCATCGGCTGCACCGTCGACACGTGCTGGCCGGGCAGCGGCTGTCTGTTCACGGCGGACGGCTCCGGCTGCGGCGACGACAACCCTTGCACGGACGACAGTTGCGACGCCAGCAGCGGCTGCGTGCACGCGGCCAACAGCGCGGCGTGCGACGACGGCAGCGCGTGCACGAGCCAGGACGGGTGCGTGGGCGGCTCCTGCGCGGGCAAGGCAATCTTGTGCAGCGACGCAAACTTGTGCACGGACGACGGCTGCGATCCCGCGACGGGCTGCACGTACGCCGCCAACGCGCTGGGCTGCGACGACGGCGACGCGTGCACGACCGCCGACACCTGCGCCGGCGGGGTTTGCGCGGGCAGCGCCATCGCGTGCGACGACGGCAACGTCTGCACGGACGATTCGTGCGACAGCAAGGCCGGTTGCATCCACACCGCCAACAGCGCCGGCTGCGAGGACGGCAACGCGTGCACCGCCGCGGACACGTGCGCGGGCGGCTCGTGCGGCGGCAGCAAAGTCGACTGCGGCGATGGCAATCCATGCACGGACGACGGCTGCGACCTGTCCAGCGGCTGCACGCACACCGAGAACAGCGCCGCTTGCGACGACGGCAACTTGTGC
>CAIXAA010000333.1 GCA_903917305.1 uncultured Myxococcales bacterium
CTCCGAGAAGCGGTGGTCGAGCTTGGCCTGGTAGTCGTAGTAGCGCGGCGAAAATGTGAAGGGTAGGGCGCTCTTGGGAACGACGGTGTTCAGCAGGACGTCGATGTAGGAGCGGCGGCCGGCGATGGTGATCTGCGTGTCCTTGCCCAGGGGGCCGTGCAGCAAGGCACCGGTATGAAAGACGTTGCTCTCCAGGTAGCCGCCCCAGCGCTCGTCGGGCTTGGGCGTCGCGAGGTGGGCGAAGATGAGCCCGCCGGTCTGGCGGCCGTAGCGCACCGGGTAGCCGCCGGGGTAGAAATCAATGGAGTCCAAGAGATCCGTGTTGATGACGGAGTACACGCCGCCGAAGTGGTAGAGTAGCGGGATGCGCACGCCTTCGACCGAGACGATGGTGTCGCCGGGTGCGGAGCCGCGCACGACGATCTGGCCGCTGCCGGCGGTGGCGCGCGCGACGCCAGGCAGGTTCTGCACCACCTTGAACGCGTCGCCGTTGACGCCAGGGATGCGCTGGATCTCCTCGACGCCGAGCGATCGTCGTGCAACTTCGCCAGGTTCTGGCGGCGCTTCAGCGCTGGCCCGGTAGATGGTGTAGGACAGGCGCTCGGCGCGGAGCTTGAGCGTCGCAGTCTTGCCGTCGCTGATCGTGACCGTCGTGCGCAGCGGCTTGTGGTCGGCGCCGGGCACGTAGACGGCGTGCGTGCCGGCCTTCAAGACGCCGAAGCGGAAGTGGCCGTCGCCGTCGGAGACCGCCTCCGCGCCCAGATCGGGCACGCTGATCAAGGCGCCGGCGATGGGCTTGCCGGTGCCGCGCTCCAGCAAGGTGCCGTCCACGCTGGAGAAGCCGGGCGGCGCGGTCTCGGGGCCGCGCCGGTCGTAGCGGCCGAGCGACGGCGAGGGCGGGCGGCGGTCCAGGCGCTCCTCCGGTGCGAATTCATAGCGGAACTTGATGCGCACGGGAATCGCCTTGCCCCCCTGGCGCGCTGGCGTGAACACCAGCTTGCGCGCGGCCTCCAGCGCCGCGGCATCGAAGTCCGGACCTGCAGAATCGACCACGGCGGCCTTCTGCACCCGGCCTTGCGTGTCGAGGTCCAGCTCCAGCACGACCTGGCCGCGCAGACCGCGGTCCAGCAGCGCCTTGGGATAGGTCGCGGGCGCGAACGTCGTCATCTTCGGCGGTTCAAGGTCCGGCGGCGTCTGCGCGTGCGCGGCGAATGGCAGGAGCAGCGCCAGAAACGCAAGCGAATGCACGTGCTTGCGCATGGCTCGCGTCACGGTGCGGTTCGCTCCCCGGCTCCGGTGGAGCCGAATCCGCCGTGGCCGCGCGCGGTTTCATCCAAGGATTCACAGACCTCGAAGCGCGCCTGCACCACCGGTGCGATGACCAGCTGCGCCACGCGCTCGCCGCGCTCGATGCGCGCCGGCTTGGTGTCCAAGTTGATGATTGCCACCAGCAATTCGCCGCGGTAGTCGCTGTCGATCGTCCCCGGCGCGTTCGGCATGCCGATGCCGCGCTTCAAGGCCATGCCGGAGCGCGGCCGCACCTGGCCCTCGAAACCGGGCGGAATCGCAAGTGCAAGTCCTGTGGGCACCAGCGCACGCTCCATCGGCGCCAGGATCAGCGGCTCCGCCAGCGCGGCCACGAGATCGCACCCCGCGGCGCCGTCGGTCATGTACGCGGGCAGCGGCAGATCGGCGTCGCGCTCCGGATGAAGGCGAACGATTCGGACAGTCGGCTGGGACACTTCGGCCTCGCTTTGGGCCACCGAATAGCAAGGATGCGAGCTTGGCACAAGACGGCGGCGCAGGCTGGCATTCCGGCCCGCATCCCGCCTATGCTGCCGCACCTTCTGGAGGCCCCCATGCGCACCATCGATCTCAGCCACGAACTGACCCTAGCCGACGTGCTCGACGTGGCCTTCGCCCGCGCGAATCCGGTGTTGGGGCCGCATGCCCGCCAGCGGGTGCTCGCCGCGCGCGCGGTGGTCGATGCCTTCCTGCAGGAGCACGAGACGCCGCGCTACGGCATCAACACCGGCTTTGGCGCGCTGGCTGAAGTGGTCATTCCGATCGACCAGGTCGTCGCGTTGCAGCACAACCTGTTGAGATCGCACGCAGCTGGCGTGGGTCAGCCCTTCCCGACGCCGGTCGTGCGTGCGATCGCCCTGCTGCGCGCGCAGGTGCTCGCGCGCGGCCACTCCGGCGTGCGGCCGATCCTGGTCGACACGCTGTGCGCCATGCTGGAGCGCGGCGTGCATCCCATCATTCCGACACAAGGTTCTGTCGGCGCGTCGGGCGATCTGGCGCCGCTGGCCCACCTCGGCCTGGTGCTGACGGGCGAAGGCGAGGCGGAGTTCCGCGGCGTCGTGATGTCCGGCCAGGAGGCGATGGCGGCGGCGGGCATCCCGACCGTGCAGTTGGAGGCCAAGGAAGGCCTGTCGCTCATCAATGGCACGCAAGTGATGACAGCTGTTGCGGTTCTCGCGCTGGATCGCGCCGAGCGCCTCGCGCAGACGGCGGACATCGCCGGCGCCATGACGGTCGAGGCCCAGCTCGGCTCCGTCAAGGCGTTCGACTCCCGGATCGCGGACTTGCGCACGCATCCGGGCCACGCCGCGGTGGCCACGCGCCTGCGGGAGCTGTGCCTGGGCAGCCAGATCATCGCTTCGCACGCCGGTCCGGACTGCCACAAGGTCCAGGATCCCTACTCCTTGCGCTGCATGCCGCAAGTGCACGGCTCGGTGCGCGACGCGCTGGGCTATGTGCGCACGGTGCTGGAGGCCGAGATCAACGCGGTGACTGACAACCCGCTCATCTTCCCGGATCCAGACGGCGATCCGCGCAAGGGAGAGATCCTGTCGGGCGGCAACTTCCATGGCCAGCCGGTGTCGATCGCCTGCGATCTCGCGCGGATCTCGCTGACCACGCTGGGGAGCATGTCGGAGCGGCGCATCGAGCAGCTGGTGAATCCCGCGCTGTCGAGCGGCCTGCCGGCCTTCCTGACCGCCAATTCCGGCCTGAATTCAGGCTTCATGATCGCGCAGGTCACGGCAGCGGCGCTCGTGTCGGAGTCGCGCGGGCTGTGCATGCCCAGCTCCGTCGACACCATCCCGTCGAGTGCGAACCGCGAAGATCACGTGAGCATGGGCCCGATTGCCGCCCGACGGTTCCTGGACGTCGTGGCCAACATCGAGCGCGTCGTGGCCATCGAGCTGCTGTGCGCGGCGCAGGGCATCGACCAGCGTGCGCCGCTGCAGCCGGGCAAGGCGACGGGTGCCGCGTGGCGGGCGATTCGCGCGCAAGTGCCTGTGCTGGAAGAGGATCGCTACCTGGCGCGCGACATCGAGGCGGTGGCGGAGCTGCTGCGCTCCGGTGCGCTGCTGGCTGCGGTCAGCGAATAGGCGCTACTTGCAGACCGTTGCGGCGCACTTGTTGTCGGTGCCGCACGTCAGGCCCTTGGCGCAATTCAGGTTCATGGCCGTGTCGCAAGCTTCGCCCGCGGCGGCCGGAGCCTTGCACACGTTCGAGATGCACGTCAGGCCGACCGCGCACTTGCCCTGGCCGCACGGCTGGTCCTTGCCGGGTGCGTCCACGCACTTCTTGGACGTGCCGTCGCAGACGAAGGGCGGCATGCAGCTGTAGAGCTGGCCCGCCGGCGCATCGCAGCTGCCGCCCTTGGCGCCGATATCGCACGTGCACGCTGCGCCCTTGGCCGGCAGCACTTCGCACTTGCCGCTGGTGCCGCAGACCGTGTCGATCGTGCCGCACTGGAAGGTCGACGTGCACGCCTCGCCCAGCTTGGCGCGCGTGACGCAGGCAAAAGCGCCTTTGCTGTCCGGGATGCAGACCAGCCCGGCTTCGCAGTCCGTCGAACCGGGACCGCCGCAGGTGGCGCCGAGCTTGGCGCGTGCGACGCAGGTCGAGGCGCCCGTCTTGATGTCGGTGCTGCACAGGCCGTCGCTGGCGCACTTGGTGCCGCCGTTGCCGCCGCCGCTGCACGGCGCGCCGATGGCGACCAGCTCCGCGCACACCGGGCTGGCCGTGGAGGAGTCGCAGTACAAGCCCGTGTCGCAAGTGAGGTTGTCGCAGGAGCCTCCCTTCTTGGACGACACGTTGTCGATGCACTTGCCGCCGGAGCACACCAGCGCGCCGGAGCACTCCTGCGACCGCGTGCAGTCCGCGCCGGACGCAACCTGCGGCGTGCAAACCCCCGGGCAGTCTTGCGTCGCGGTCTGCTTGCAGAACGTGCTCTTGCACTCCTCGTTCCTCTGGCACGCGGCGCCGTCGGCCGTCGAGCCGACGAAGGTCTTGTCGCAGCCCGGTGGCGCCTTCTGCGCGTCAAAGAAGCTGCAGCTGTTGCGGATGGCCGCGACGCACTGCGCCGCCTGGGCGCCGTCGTAGGCAATCTTGCCACTCTGCACTGCGGCGATCAGATCCGTGAAATCGGTCAGTTGACCTGCGAAGATCGCCACGCAGGTCGCCGGACTGGCGAACGTGAAGGGGAACACGCCCGGGCACTTGGCCGCGCTGGCGCAGACGGCGTCCGAGAGCGAAGCCTGCAGCGCCGTGATGGCGATGTTGTTGCTGCCGGCGCCAGTGGTGCTGGTCTTGGCGGCGTCGCACGCAGTGGAGAGAACGACCAGGCAACAGCCTGCGACGACAAGGGAAACGCGGTTCATGAAGGCCTCGACAATGCGCAAGAGCGCCGGTAGTCCGCGCAGTCTACACTGGGGGCTAGGCGCGCGCGATTTCCTGTCCGCACAGCGTCGCGAGCGCCAGGATCGAGGTCTGCGGATTGACGCCGGTGTTCGTCGGAAACACACTGGAATCCGCAATATAGAGGCGATCGACCGTGTGGTGGCGGAAGTCTGGCCGCACGACGGCGAGCTCCGCGTCGCTGCCCATGCGGCACGTGCCAAAGAGGTGCGTGACCGCGCAGTGGTACGCCTTCGGGTCGCGCGGACCTTCGGCCTCGAAGCGCGCCATCACCTTGGGATCCCGCACTTCCTCGTGCCAGCCGAAGACGCCCGGCATCACGACCTCGGCACCCGCCGCGAACATCATCTCGCCCAGGACGCGCACGCCGCGCCGCATCTTGGCGAGATCGGTGTCGGTCAGGCCGTACGCGATGGAGGGTCGCCCAAAAAGGCCAGGCTTGATGCGGCCTTGCATCTCCGCGCGGACGGCCACGCCCCATTGCGCGATGTTTGCCATGTCGTTGAGGTTGCGCGTGAACGCCTTGCCGATGCCTTCAAGCCGGCTGGCGAGGATGACGGCGTCGTAGCCCAAGGCCTCGAACTTGATGCCTTCCTTGCGCAGGCCGATGACCTCGTGGCCTTGGGTCGCTCCCAGCCAGTTGCGCACCGGATCCGGGAAGAGCCCTGACACAGAAGTGCCTGGATGTGCTTGGAAATGGCAGCCGAGCGGGCCATGGCGGATGCCGCTGGCCCACAGCAGCAACGGCGACTGCACCGCGCTCGCCGCCAGCACGACCGCGCGTCGCGCCGTGACGACGACCTGCCCGCCTCCCGCCGCCAGGGCGCGCACGCCCGTGGCCACGCCGTCCTGGTGCACGATCGATTGCACTTTGACTTGACTGAGGATTTCCGCGCCGTGGCGCACCGCGTCCGGCAGGTACGTGCGCTCCATCGACTGCTTGTGGCCCTTGGGGCAGCCCTGCAGGCAGCGCCCCAACCCTTCGCAATCCACGACGTTGCGCGCGATCGGCCGGTGTTCGAGCCCGAGCGCGTCGGCCCCTTTGGCCATGAGCAGGTTCTTGGGGCCCGCGATGGCCGGCTCCGTGCGGTGGATGTTGAGGTCGCGCTCGATGGCATCCGTCACGGATTCCAAGCTGTTCCAATCGAGCGTGGCCTCCAGCGCCGGATCCGCCGCGATCCAGCGCTGCCAGATGTCCTGCGGCAAACGCCAGGAGATCGCGCCGTTGATGACCGACGTGCCGCCGACCGCGCGCCCTTGCAGCACCGGCATCGGAGGATTGCCGAGCGCGACTGAAGCGCCCATGTCGCGCCACAACTGCACCATCGCCGTGAAGCCGTCGACTCCGTAAGCGCTTGGATCGACAAGAGGTCCTTCTTCGAGGACCACCACGCGCGCGCCGGCCCGGGCGAGCTGGCGCGCGGCGGCCGCACCGGCGGGACCGCTGCCGACAATGGCGACATCGCACTCGACGGCGTGCGGTGCGCGGATGGAGAGGCCGTCGGTGACGTTCACGGCTGCACCCCCAGCGCCTGGCGGGCCATCGGATCGCGAAACAGCGCGAAACACGAGACGATCTTGACGGTCTGCACCAGCTGGCGCACCAGGAACAGGCGGCTGTTCAGCGCCTGCATCAGGTAGCGGTCGCGGTCATCGGCGGACAGCAGGAAGAAAGGCCTGAAAAAGCCCGGGGTCAGCAGGGGCAGCCAGGTCAGCAGCCACGCGCTGGCGCGCAGGCCCAGGCGCAGCAGCGGCGGCGCGGCGGCGCCCAGCATCAGCCAGAACGGCGCGAGATCAAGCGCTTGCAGACCGGGCGCCTGGCAGCCCGGCTGGGCCGGCACCAGGGCGTGCAGCAGGTTGTGCAACCAGCGCTTTTCGAAGGACAGCCAGCCGTTCATGCACCTTCTCCGCAGGGCTTGGGCACGAGGTCCGCATCGGGGAGGCCAGCGATGCCGTGCAGCGCAGCGCCCGAAAAGTACAGGAAAGCCGCGCACGTCGCGGTGTCGAGCACGGCGGCGG
Organism: uncultured Myxococcales bacterium; assembly: GCA_903917305.1. Classification (GTDB taxonomy): domain Bacteria; phylum Myxococcota_A; class UBA9042; order UBA9042; family UBA9042; genus CAIXAA01. Next base: position 6,733 of record CAIXAA010000333.1, read on the forward strand.
CCAGGAAGAAGCGGTACTCCATGTGCGCGAACCAGCCGCACCACCAGCAGGTGGCGGCATAGGCCTTCATGAAGGTGAGGGGCACGCGCACGACGTAGTAGCGTTTCAGGTTGTATTGCAAGAGGAAACAGCAGAAGCCCAGCGTCATGACGTTCGCGGCCGCGAGGTAGCGCCAGACCGAGCTTTGGGCTTCCGGGAAGGTGTACGGGCTGCCGCCCAGGACCGCGTTGATCTGCAGGAACTGGTCCATCGCCGCCTGCGGCGCGAACGTGTAGGTCAAGGCGGGCAGGGTGAAGTTCAGGGTCAGCAGCGTGAAGACGAGCTGGAAGTTGCGGTAGCGCGCCGATGGCTGGTGCCAGAAGGCAGCGAGGCTGGACATCGGGACTCTCCTGACGCCGCGTCACGGCAAGTGAGGAAGGATACTCCCGTCTTTTGCATCCGCACAGGGGCCGCAACGGCCGGTCCAGCGGGCGCAGCGATGGCCCACCTTGCCCGGGCGCGTGCTGCAACCTATCCTTCCGGCCCATTCGAACCGGAGGAGCATCCATGGCCGTCGACCCTCAGAAAGTCATCTACTCGATGATCGGCGTTTCCAAGCACTACGACAAGAAGCCTGTTCTCAAGGACATCTACCTGTCCTACTTCTACGGCGCCAAGATCGGCGTGCTGGGCCTCAATGGCTCGGGCAAGTCGTCGCTGCTGCGCATCCTGGCGGGAATCGACAAGGAATTCACGGGTCAGACAGTGCTCGCACCCGGCCATACGGTCGGCCTGCTCGAGCAGGAGCCCAAGCTGGACGACGCGAAGACCGTGCGCCAGGTCGTCGAGGAGGCGGTGCAGGGCACAGTCGATTTGATCGCTGAATTCAACGCGATCAACGAGAAGTTCGCCGAGCCGATGGAAGAGGACGAGATGAACGCCCTCATCGAGCGGCAGGCGGAGGTGCAGGACAAGCTCGACCGGCTGGATGCGTGGGAGCTGGATTCGCGGCTCGAACAGGCGATGGACGCGCTGCGCTGCCCGCCGCCCGAGAGCGTGTGCGGCGTGCTGTCCGGCGGCGAGAAGCGGCGCGTGGCGCTGTGCCGGTTGCTGCTGCAAAGCCCGGACATCCTGCTGCTGGACGAGCCGACCAACCACCTGGACGCGGAGAGCGTGGCGTGGCTGGAGCATCACCTGCAGCGCTATCCCGGCACGGTCATCGCGGTGACGCACGATCGCTACTTCCTCGACAACGTGGCCGGCTGGATCCTGGAGCTCGACCGCGGGCAGGGCATTCCGTGGAAGGGCAACTACTCCTCGTGGCTCGACCAGAAGGCCAAGCGGCTGGCGCAGGAGGAGAAGTCCGAGTCGGACCGCCAGAAGACCTTGAAGCGCGAGCTGGAGTGGATCCAGATGTCGCCCAAGGGCCGGCATGCCAAGGGCAAAGCGCGCATCGTGCGCTACGAGGACATGGTGGCGCGCGAGAGCGAGGCGCGCAGCCAGGACCTGGAGATCTACCTGCCGCCGGGTCCGCGCCTGGGCGATCTGGTCATCGAGGCCAAGGGCGTCAAGAAGGGCTACGGCGACAAGTTGCTGGTCGAGGACATGAGCTTCGCGCTGCCGCCCGGCGGCATCGTCGGCGTGATCGGTCCGAACGGCGCGGGCAAGACCACGCTGTTCCGCATGATCACCGGGCAGGAGCAGCCGGACGCGGGGACGTTCCGCGTGGGACCGACCGTCAAGCTGGCGTACGTCGACCAGAGCCGCGATGCGCTCGGCACCGAAGACACGGTGTGGAAGGCGATTACCGGCGGCGAGGAGACGATGCAGCTGGGCAACCGGCAGATCAACACGCGGGCGTATGTCTCGAAGTTCAACTTCTCCGGGACGGATCAGCAGAAGAAGGTCGGGCAGCTCTCGGGCGGCGAGCGCAACCGCGTGCACCTGGCCAAGATGCTGAAATCAGGAGCGAACGTCATCCTGCTCGACGAGCCGACCAACGACCTGGACGTCAACACGATGCGGGCGCTGGAAGAGGCGCTGGAGAACTTCGCCGGATGCGCGGTGGTCATCAGCCACGATCGCTGGTTCCTCGACCGCATTGCCACGCATATCCTGGCTTTTGAAGGCGATTCCAAGGTCGTCTACTTCGATGGCAACTACAGCGAGTATGAGGCGGATCGCAAGCTGCGCTTGGGTGCGGCGGCGGATCAGCCGCATCGGATTCGCTATCGTCAGATGGTGCGCGCCTAGAACCGAGCGGTTCGCGCGTCCACAGCACTTGCGCCGCAACGTCCTCCGCTCAATCCTCGCGACTGGAGGTTCCCGATGGTGCGCCTGCTGCTTCGCTGCGTCCTTGTCTTGGCCACCGCGCCGGCGCTGGCCGCTGCGCCCAAGCACCCGCATGGCGGCAACATCCGCGTTGGTCCGGACCTGCTCGAGACCCTCGAGGCCGAGCAGGCCGCGGCGCACGCCCCACCGCGGCCGTCGGTGCTGGCGTCGTTGCCCGTGAGCGGCGCGTTGGCCGTCAAGCTGGACAGGGTGTTGCAGGCGCATCCGCGCCCGGCCGACCACCCCAAGCCTGTCTACACGGCGGCGATGGCGACCGGGCAGGGCTACACCGTCCTGGCCCTCGATGCGCGCGGCGAAGCGCCACTGCACACGCACCATGCCCGTTCCGAAATCATCTATGTCACGGCGGGTCAGGCGCTCTTTCGGCTGAACGGCCTGACCTACAAGGTCAGTCCGGGCGCGGTGCTTGTCGTTCCGCAGGATGCGCCGCACGGGTTCACGGCGCCCAAGAAGCTGGTGGGGATCATCGTGGCGGTGGGCGTCGTCGATCCGGCGGACACGCAGGCGGTGCCGGCGGTGGAGGCGAAGTAGTGGATTCGCGGTTGGACCGTGCCGTACCCGGAGCCAAGGGGCCCCGCGTGCCCGACTGGGACGAATGAGTCCAGTGGACTCATTCGAGCGGGGACCGGAACCGGAACCGGAACCGGAACCGGAACCGGAACCGGAACCGGAACCGGAACCGGAACCGGAACCGGAACCCGAACCCGAGCCGGTTCCGACCCATCCCCCCGCGTTGACTTCCCCGACCGCCGCAAGCACGCTGCCCTCGGCCCCTTTGGCCACCTTCTGGAGCCCCATGCACGCCAGCCTGCGCACCCTCTTGCTGTTCCTCGTCGCCACCGCCACCGTCGCCTGCAGCGCCGCGACTGGCGGCTCCGGCTTTGTCGGCGACAGCGTCCAGCCCGCGCAGGACGCCATCGCCGACGCCGCCAGTGGCGCAGACATCGCCAGCGGCGCCGACACGACCGCCGCCATCGACACGCTCGCCCCGAGTGACGTAGGCGCTGCGGACGTCGGCAGCAGCAGCGGCCCCGACATCGCGACCAAGGCCGACGCCGTCGCCGACGTGCCGTTTGCCACCGACGCGCAATCGGGCAGCAGCGACAGCAAGGGCGGCGCCGACGCCATCGCGGACGCGCCCACCGCGTTCGACGTCGGCACGCCGGACGTGGACAGCCCCGATGTCTCGTTCGGCGACGTGGCCAGCGATCCCAAGTGCATCGCGCTGTGCAAGCTGATCCAAGCGGCCAACTGCCCGGCGGAACAGTCGTATGACGCCTGCGTGTCGGGCTGCAGCATGGGCTTGGGCATCAAGCCGGAGTGCGTCGCGCCATTCACCGCGATGATCAACTGCAGCCTTGGCCAGACCATCACCTGCGGCAGCAACGGCAAGTCCGAGGCGCCGCCCGCGTGCAAGTCGCAGGTCGACGCGGCGCAGCAATGCTTTGTCGGCAGCAGCGGCGGCTGCACTGGACCGTCGACGTGCTCCGCGGACAGCGGCGGCGGCTGCGGCTGCAGCGGCTGTGGCGGGCAGTACGGCATGGCCTGCACGGGCGACACCTGCACGTGCCTCGTGAACGGCGCGCCGACGAGCCAGACGTTCTCCAGCGCGGGTGTCTGCCAGAATCCCGGCGTCGCGATGGACGCCACGTGCAAGCCCGCGCCCTGAGCGCCGCGGCGTCAAGGGCTGTCGATGGCAGGCACGAACTACATCTCCCCCGAAGGCCTGCGCAAGTTGCGCACCGAGTACGACGAGCTGCGCAAGGTCGAGCGCCCGCGCGTCGTGCAGGAGGTCGCGGATGCGGCCGCCCAAGGCGATCGGTCGGAGAACGCGGAGTACATCTACGGCAAGCGGCGGTTGCGCGAGATCGACCGGCGGATGCGGTTCTTGCAGCAGCGCATCGATGCCGCCATCGTCGTCGAGCACGGCACGCGCGATGACGGCCGCGTCTATTTCGGCGCGACGGTGACGGTGGAGGACGAACACGGGCAGACGCGCGTCTGGAAGCTGGTCGGCGAGGACGAGGTCGATGCGGCGCAGGGCGCCATCAGCCACCGCTCGCCGATTGGCGCGGCGCTGTTGGGCAAGCGGGTGGGCGACGAGGTCACGGTCCTCACGCCGGGTGGCGAGCGCGTGTTGGTCGTTGCCGCGGTGGCGTACGCCTAGGCAGCTGTTGGAAGTCGTTGAATCGCAAGTGCCAGGCAACGCTGCGTTGCCCAGGCTCGCGGCCGGAGGCGCAGATGGGGCGCGACCACGAGTTGAGCAGACCGGCGCTGGCCGCCGCCGCCGCCATCGAGGCGGAGCTGCGGCGGCTGGGCTGGTGGTCCGCGACGCCGCCTGCCGCGGAGGCTCTGTTGGATCCAGGGCCGTTTGGCCAGCACTCGCTCAGCGGGGCCCAGTGGCTGCAGTTCGTCCTGCTCGAGCGCGTGCGCGAGGCGGCCGCGGGCAGGTCGACATTCCCACGTGCAAGCAACGTTGCAACCTGGGCTTTTCGCGAGTTTGACGGCGAACTGGGCGCGCGCCAGCTCCTCCACCTGCTGCATGACTTCGACCGGCTGTTCGAGCCTGACCTGCTCGCCGCCGCCGCGGCCTGGCATCCGCTGCGCGACGCCGTGGGGACCGAGCCGGCGCTGCCCGCCGAGGACGCGCTGTTTGCCCTGCCGGAGCCAGAGGACGCGCCCGCGGTTGCGGAGCAACTTGCGGAGATCACCTTCATCCTTGATGCCGAAGCCGACATCGACGCGCGGCACGCGGCCTCCGGGCTCACCCCGCTGCTGCTGGCGATTGCCTTTGGCTGCGATGCCGCGGAGCACCTGCTGCTGCAGCGCGGCGCCGACGCCACCTTGACCGACCGCAACGGGCGCAACGCTGCCGATTGGCGGATCCTGCGCCTTCAAGCGCGGTTGCGCCGCATCTTCCCGACGCTGGGCGGCGTGCGCAGTGCCCGGCTCGCCCAGCTGTACTTTCCGGATTCGCGGCGGTTCTCAACGGCATTGGTCGCGCTGGAGCTCGATGGTGCGCTGCCGCCGGACGCCTTCGCCGCGCTGCCGGCCACCGACCCTGCCGTGCTGATGCCGCTCGGCGGCGACGCGATCTCGCGGCTTGCCCAACTCGAGCCGCCGTTCTGGCAGCGATTTCCGTAAGGCCGGCAGGGACCTGTTTCGCGCCCTGGCTACTGCACGCCAAGCGGCACCGTCGCAGTCCCGAACACCTTGCCCGACTCCGCATCGACCAGGTCGAAGCGCAGCCGCGCACCGGGTTCCTGCGCCGCCGGTCGCACGACATAGACAAAGCCCTCGATGCTGCCGCCCGGCTGCAGCACGCCGTCGGGCAGCGCCAGCGAGCGCATCTCCGGCGTGGGCATGCGCGCGTCTGGCCAGGCGCGGGCGGCGGTGAGTTCCTGTTGCGCATCGCGCGGGAACCAGCCGGCCCACTCGCGCACGTTGGGATAGACGGCGGCATCGGTGGGGGCGGTGAGCAGCCCGTAGGCGACAAAGCGCGGCGCGTAGAGGGCGGCAGGCGCCGGGCCCACGTTCGGCTGCAGGACGGCCGCGTGGCTGCCGGCCAGCGAGACGACCGCGAAGTCCGCAAGGCGCAGGCGCAAGTAGCGACCGCTGCCGTTGTCGACGCGGACCTGGACAGGCGTGATGACGTCCAGCATGTCGGGCGCGCCGGTCCATGCGCCCATGCGGGCGGACACCTCGACCCCGGCAACCAATTGGAAGTCTTCTGGGACTTGCGGCGCGGCTGCAGTGCCTGGGCCACCCGGGCGGGCGGCGGCGGCGGAACAGCCGACAAGGCAGGTCACGGCGACGGCGGCGAAGGCAGCATGCATGGCGGCACCTCCACCGGCATGCTAGCAGCGGCACTGGCGCGGGATGGCGCCGAGGCATGGGACTCCCTGCGCCGTCGACGGTTCTTTCGCCGCTGGCCCCGCTGGCCGCGTTCGTGCACACTGCCAGGCGTCGGCTCGCCCAAGTCCTTTGTCTCCGAGGTCGCTTCATGACGCGTTCGCGCAAGCTCGCCATCGTTCTCGTCGTTCTCGTCGGTGTGCTTGGCGGCATCCAGCTCGTGCCGTACGGCCGCGACCACCACAATCCGCCGGACGCTGCGCTCGTGCCTTGGAATGCGCCGGCAACCGAAGCGCTCGCCAAGCGCGCGTGCTTCGATTGCCACAGCAACCGCACGAAATGGCCCTGGTATTCCTCTTTTGCGCCGATCTCCTGGCGCGTGCAGAGCCACGTCGACGAAGGCCGCGAGACGCTCAACTTCACGGCGTTCAAGCCGGCCGACAAGCACGTCGCGAAGGCGGCGCGCAAGGCGTGGAAGGAGGTGGCCGAGGGCGACATGCCGCCGGGAGACTACCTGCTCATGCATCCCGAGGCGCGTTTGAGTCCGGGCGAGACGCGCGCGCTGTCCGCTGGACTCAAGGCCACGTTCGCGACCCTCGATACCGGCAAGGATCAGGAAGGCGACGACGATCGCGATTGAAGGCCGGTCCTGATCGGCATCCGGCCCGCGAACCCCCGGACATGCGCGCGTCCCCCGCCGCTGCACGAAGACGTTGACTCCATGGAGTTCGTCATCTATCGTCGCGCGCCGGAGCCGCCGGAACGCCGGTTTCCGTTTCATTTCAGAGGTTCACATGCATCCATGGTTCGCGCGCCTCACCGTCTGCTGCGCCGTCGTCGCGGTCTGCCTGGGTCTGGCGGGATGCTCCCAATCCGGCGCGACGGCCCATGCCGCCGATGTGCCGGGTGCTGCCCAAGACGTTGTCGTGGCGCTCGACGCGGGTCCGGACGCGCTGGTCGCCACTGACGTCCCCGATACGGCTGCCGTCGCCGACGTGGCCGATGCCGCGTTCGTGCCGGATGTGCCCGATGTTCCTGCAGTTCCCGACGTCGCGGATGCGGCGCCCGCGCCTGACGCGACCGACGTCGCCGATGGGGTGGCCGAAGAGGTGGCCGAAACGCCCGACGTGGCCGATGCGTCGCCCGCGGATCTCGGCCCGGATGCGGCCGACGTTGCGGCGCAAGACGTCGCTTTGGCTGCGGATGCTGTCGATGCCGGACCTGCCTGCGTCGTGGGCGCAGCGGAGCTGTGCGACGGCCTCGACAACAATTGCGACGGCCAGACCGACGAAGCCGCCTGCGACGACGGCAACGACTGCACGGGCGATGCGTGCCAGCCGGCAGCGGGCGGCAAGTTCGCCTGCACGCACACGTTGTTGGCGGACGTGACCTGCTCGGACGGCGACGCGTGCACGGTGGGCGACAAGTGCGTGACCGCGGTCTGCATCGCCGGCGTGGCCAAGGTGTGCGACGACGACAACGCCTGCACCGACGACAGCTGCGACACTAGCAGCGGCAAGTGCGGCTTCCTGCCCAACACCGTGCCTTGCCAGGACGGCAACGCGTGCACCGCGGGCGATGCGTGCAGCGGCGGCAGCTGCCAGGGCGGGGCGTATACCTGCGCGTGCTCCTTGGGGAATGCCGCGACGGCCTGCAACGACGAGAACGATTGCACGACGGACAGCTGCGTGCAGCAGGGCGACATCTGGGTGTGCCAGCACGAGGCGCTCACAGGCACGGCGTGCTCCGACGGCAACGCGTGCACCAAGAATGACGTGTGCGCGACCGGCGTTTGCGGCGGCACGAGCTACACTTGCGCCGCTGCCGGCGTCTGCCAGATGGCCGGCGTGTGCCAGGGCGACGGCACCTGCACCTTCGCCGACCTGCCGGACGCGACGACGTGCAGCGACGACAACGCCTGCACCAAGGACGACCAGTGCACCGCGGGCGTTTGCAGCGGCACCACCTACAGTTGCGCGGCGACCGACCCGTGCCACAAGGCCGGCGCCTGCCTGGGCGATGGCACCTGCCTGCCGTTCAACCAGCCGGACTCGACGCCATGCGATGACGGCAACGGCTGCACCCGCACCGACACCTGCCTGGGCGGCGTCTGCGTCGGCGCCAACCCCACCATCTGCACGCCGGACGCTTGCCACGATGCCGGCGTCTGCATTCCGGCGCTCGGCACCTGCTCGAGCCCGGCCAAGAACGACGGCATCGTGTGCGACGACGGCGATCCGTGCACGACCGTCGATGCCTGCAAGGGCGGCAGCTGCAACGGCAGCGGCGCGCTGGGTTGCGACGATGGAAACGTTTGCACGACGGACAGTTGCGTGGCCCTGCAGGGCTGCAAGCACGTGGCCGTCGCGGACGGCGGTGCTTGCACGGACGGCACCGCGTGCACCACGGGCGACAGCTGCCAGGCCGGCGTGTGCACGGGGACCATCGTGGCGTGCGGCGACGGCAATCCTTGCACCGTGGACGCTTGCGACCCGGCGACGGGCTGCTCGCACACCGCCGGCAACGACGGCGCCGCGTGCGACGACAAGACGGACTGCACCAAGAGCGACACCTGCAGCGGCGGCATCTGCTCCGGCACGGCCTACGCCTGCGCGGAGCCCGACGGCTGCCACGTGGCCGGCGTGTGCGTCGGCGACGGTTCCTGCACCTTCGCGAACAAGACCGACGCGACGCCGTGCAATGACGGCAACCTGTGCACTTCCGGCGAGAACTGCAAGAGCGGCACCTGCCAGGGCGGCACGGCGTACGTCTGCACCGCCAGCCAATGCCAGTCGACGTCGGTCTGCGATGGCAATGGCGGGTGCAGCATCAGCTCCAAGGCCAATGGCGCCGCGTGCAACGATGGCGAGCCTTGCACGGCGAGCGACGTGTGCTCCTCGGGCGTCTGCGTCGGCACCGGCGTGCCCAACTGCGATGACAGCAACTTCTGCACCAACGACTTCTGCACGCCCGGCATCGGCTGCCAGCACAGCAACGTCGGCAACGGCACGGCGTGCAGCGATGGCAACGCCTGCACGCAAGTCGACACCTGCCAGTCCGGCGTGTGCACGGGCGCGAGCCCGGTCGTGTGCGTCGCGAAGGATCAGTGCCACGACATCGGCACTTGCGACCCGCTGAGCGGCGCGTGCGCCAACCCCGCGAAGAACGACGGCGCGACGTGCAACGACGGCCAGGCGTGCACCAAGACCGACGTCTGCACCGGCGGCGTGTGCGGCGGGACCAGCTACACGTGCCCCGCCGCGGACGCGTGCCACCAGGCGGGCGTGTGCGCGGGCGACGGCAGCTGTACTTTCGCCAACAAATCCAACGGCACCGCGTGCGACGACGGCGTCGCCTGCACCAAGTCGGACGTCTGCACCGCGGGCGTCTGCGGCGGCACGCCGTACACCTGCAGTTCGCCGAACGAATGCCAGACCAACGTGGCTTGCGACGGCACGGGCTGCGCCATCTCCGCCAAGTCCGACGGCACGCCGTGCACGGACGACGGCACGTTGTGCACGACCGACCAGTGCCTCGGCGGGGCGTGCTCGCACACGGTGCTCAACTGCGATGACGGCAACGGCTGCACCGCCGACACGTGCTATTATGCCTTGGGATGCTTGCACAATTACGACGCGGCTCAGCAGTCGTAC
>CAIXAA010000334.1 GCA_903917305.1 uncultured Myxococcales bacterium
CGACCGCCGCCACCGCCAGCAAGGCCGGCGTGTACAACCCGCAGTCGCTGTCGGAGGCCGATGCGGGCGGCACGGTCAACCGGCACGTCACCGTCCTCGAGTCGGCCAGCGTCGGTCCCTACACCTACCAGATCCTGGCCAGCGATCAGTCGCAAGGCCTGCTCGACTGGCTCAACGGCAACGGCTACGCCACGCCGCCCGCCGCGCTGCCGATCATCGACTCGCACGTGAAGAAGAAGGACGTGTTCGTCGCCTTCAAGCTCAAGAACAACGCGGGCATCGACGCGATCCGCCCGGTCAGCTTCGAGATGGACGACGCCGAGCCGTGCGTGCCGCTGCGCTTGACCTCGGTGGCCGCGGTCGAGGACATGCAGGTCGTCGTCTACGTCGCCGGTCCCGGGCGCGCGATTCCGAAAAACCACTTGCATGTCACGGTCAACCCGCTGCGCCTGTCCTGGGAGGACGCGGCCGGCAACTACGATCAAGTGCTGGCCGCCGCGATTGATGAAGCGTCCGGCCGGGCTTTCTCGACAGAATTCGCCGGGCCGACGAACTCGCTCAAGGTCGCGCCGGCGCCCTCTGGTTTTGCGGCCAGCCAGGTGACCTTCGCGCATCCGCTCGACGGGACGTCCTACTACGACGCCGCGTCCATGTCGCAGGTCAACCTGGCGGACACCGGTGCCTATGGCACGGGCGCGCTGATCGATGCCAAGCGCCTCGATGTCTCTGCTTTTGCTGCGGTGACCAACCTGGGCGATCTCGCCAAGGTGCTGCATGACGCCAACCTGCCGCTGTCCGACGACGTGGTGGCGACACTGAACGCGCACGCGACCTCGACCGACGCCGTCGACTGGCCGGAGACGCAAAAGACCGGCCTGCCGCGTTCCGGTGCGTACGACGGCATCAACGCAGCGACGCCGGTGGACGGTGCAGGACTTGCCCAGGATCTCGCGGATTTCGCCACGGGCCTCAAGGCCGCGCTGACGATGGTGAACGGCGCGCAGACCCTGACCCGCCTCGTGCTGCGCATCTCGCCCGAGGAGATGACGCGCGACCCGGTGTTCGCCTTCCACCCGGCGCTGCCCGCGGTGGGCAACGTGCGCGGCGTGCAGATGGGCAACGTCTGCTCGCAAGGCAATGACTATGCGGACAAAGTGCGCCTGGCGTTCCCGGACTTGAAGGTCTCCTACCTGGTTCCCGGCAATCCGCCGCCGTACTTTGGCGGCGGGCTGAACCTGCACACGGCGACCGACGCGCGCTTCAAGGCGACGCCGGCGGCGTGGCTGGTCGAGGTGCTGGACGAGGCGCAGCCCGCGCAACCGGTGGCCGATGACCAGATTTCGCTGCTGGATTCCGCCATTGCCGGCGCCGTGCCCGGCCAGCCGACGGTGCCGGTGGGCCTGACGCTGCACGCCGCCAAGCCCCGGGTGACGCTGCCGCCGAGCGACAAGCCGGTGGATTTCCAAGCGGCGGCGAACGCGGGACAGGCGGATCCGGGCGGTTGCCAGGCGCGGCTGGGCTGGCTGCCCCCGTCCTGGCTGCTGCTGCTGCTGGCGGCGGTGGGTACGGTGGCGCTGCGGCGGCGGGCGAAGTAATTGAAGAAGCTGCTGCTCCTCCTGCTGCTCGTGGCCGCGCCGGCGCATGCCGCCGAGCCGTCGCCGCCCAACATCGGGATTTCGCTGTCCTTGCTGCGCCTTGCCGCGTCGATGGCGGAGGTCAAGGCCGAGCACTCCCTCGGCCCTCTCGGCTTTGCGCTGCTGGGCTGCGCCGGCATGGCGCCCGACGACGACAGCCACGCCGGCGGCTTCACGGCGGTCGGCGGCGGCGTCCAAGGCTTGTGGTACGCGCTCGGCAGCTTCCGGCGCGGCTTGCACCTCGGCTTGGAGGGCCGCTACGAGTCCAAGTCCAGCACCTACCGCAGCGAAGGCGCAGGGATCCACACGCAAAGCCAAGGCTGGCAGCTCGGCGGCCTGGCCGGCCTGCGCTACAGCCTGCCGCGCGGCTTGTTCCTGGAAAGCCAAGGCTTCCTCGGCCGCACGTGGCTCGCCACCGCCACGACCTGCTGCAGCTCCGTGCGCCAGGACGACACGGCAAGCAAC
>CAIXAA010000335.1 GCA_903917305.1 uncultured Myxococcales bacterium
ATCCCGCGGCGTACAAAGGCAAATGTCCTGACAACAGCAACGAGGTCGCGGCGCCGCTGTGCGAAGTCGATGCCGGCAAGGGCCGCTACGCGCAGAATGCGACCTACGACTCCCACAACGATTTCGCGCAGATGCGGGGACACGGCTTCAACATCGTGCGCCTCGCCCTGTCCTGGAGCCAGCTGGAGCCTGTACCGGGTTCGTACAAAACTGCGTATTTGGAGCAGGTTGCGCAGGTCGTGTCGTGGGCGAAGGAGCAAGGCGTCTACGTCATCCTGGACATGCACGAAGACCAGTTCTCGCGCTTCATCCAGCCGGATCCTTTGAAACCTTGCCCGGATGGCACGAGTGCGTCGGGTGGATTCGATGGCGCGCCGGCTTGGGCGGTCGTCACTTCCGGCAAGGCAGCTTGCGCGCCGTTTGGCCAGGCGCCGCTCAGCGCGGCGGTGGTGGCGGCGTTCGATGCCTTCTGGAAGAACGCCGTGGTCGACGTGCCACAGGGCGATGCGCCGGGGAAAGGCTTGCAGGATCACTGGATTGGCGCGATGGGCGCCTTGGCCACGCGCTTCAAGAACGAACCGGCGGTCATCGGCTACGAGATCATCAACGAGCCGCAGCCGGGCTCCTTCGCGGCGTTCACGATTGGCGATGACTACTTGTACCCGTTCTACGCCCACACGGTGCAGGCGCTGACCGGCGTGCGCGACAACAAGCCGGACTGCCCGGACGGCGCGGTGACGAAAGATTGTGCCTACAAGGACTTGGGAATCCACGACACGAAGCACCTGATCTTCTTCGAGCCGATCGCGCTGCGCAACCTGCTCGATTTCTCGCCGCAGCACTCCGTGCCGTTCTCGACGTACGCGAATCTCGTTTACGCGCCACACACTTACGGACACGTGTTCACGCTCGATACGTTCATTGGCTATCCGCTGGCGACCAGCCCCTACCCTCCCGGCTACGGTTTCGCTTACGCGACGGCCGCTTGGGAGGCGGAGCAGATGGGAACCGCGGTCTTCGTCACCGAATTCGGCGGTGGCGCGGGCGACGACGCGGTCATCCTCGCAGGCGAGGCGCGCGCGCAAGAGCGCTGGGGCATTGGCGCTACCCTCTGGATTTGGAAGAGCAATTGCAGCCTGAACGCCAAGGATCAGTGCGAGGGGCCATGGAGCTTCTTCTTCTGCGCGCCCTCCGGTCCCGGGCCCAAGCCGCAGAGCGGGCAGGAGCAGCCGCTGCGTTCCCAGTTGATGACGCGCGTCTGGCCGCGGGCGACGGCGGGCCGGCTGCTCGGGTATGCGTTTGATCCGTACAGTCAAGCCTTTGCGATGACAGCGGCGGACGCGCCGGCGGTGAAGAAGGGCGACAAGGACCACGAGACGGTGGTGTGGATTCCCGCGCAGGTGACGGGAACGGTCGCGGTGGACGGCGACGCGCTGCTGGACGCGGTCGAACTCAAGCCAGATGGCAGTCGTCTCGCCTGGTTGGCGCCCAAGGGCGGCGGCACGTACGGCATGCACCTCGGCGACGCCAAGGCGGTCGCGACGCTGCAAGCCCAGATGGCCGCGGAACCGGCGCTGGCGCCGATCGACGACGTGACGGCGCGAACGACGTTCAAGGACTTCGTGCTCACCGCGCAGGACTCGACCAACGCCGACATCGCCGCCAAAGGCGTGCTGATCCAGGCGATTGCGGAGAGCGTGCTCAAGATTCCGTGGTGAGTTCAGGGCGCGGCGTCAGGCCAGCTCGCCCTTCAGGCGCTGCGCCAGACGCAGCGACAGCGCCATGATCGTGAGTTGCGGATTGACGCCCGGCGTGTCCGGCAGCACCGAGCCGTCGCAGACGGAAATCCTTGAAGTCAGGCGCAAGTCGCGGTCGACGACCCGGCCGATGCCTGCCGTGCCCTGCGGATGGAAGCCGCTGGCCACCAGCCGCGACGGCGTGATGTCCTGCGGGCGGATGCGCCGCAGTTCTGCCAGGGAAGTCGGTTCGTTGGCGATGCCCGCGACCGGCAGCAGCACGGCCTGCGCACCTGCGGCAAACCACGTCTCGGCGATGAGCAGGACGCCGCGCGCCAGATCCAGCGCATCCTCGGCGTGCAGGCGGTAGTTCAGCACCGGCCAGCCGGCGACCTCCCGCACGCTGCCGTGGCCGCGGTCCCGCACCATGAGGCCAAAACTCGCCAGATGATCCGCGTGTTCCAGCCACCACCGCGCCCGCTGCCCTGCTGCCGCGACCACCGGCGCCACGGTGCTGCGCGGCGTGAAGATGCCTTCGAGGACGATGCGTTCCAGCTCCGGCGGCTGGTAGCCCATGCCCTGCGGCACGCCGATTTCGCCGTGCACCGGCTGCTCGAACAGGCCGAACACCTTGGTCGCCGGGTGGATCTTGAGGTGCTGCCCCGCTTTGCGCCAATTCGGCCCCAGCTCGCCGCGCCGGATCAAGCCGGGCGTCGCCAAGGCGCCAGCCGCGAGAACCAGGTGCCGCGCCCGCAGTTCGCTCTCGCCGTCTGGCCCGGACACGGTGACGCGCACGCCGCCTTCGTCCTCGCGGATGTCGATGACGCGTGTGTGCAAGCGCAGTTCCGCACCGGCTTGCACGGCGGCCGGCAGGAAGGAACGGTCGGTGCTCTGCTTGGCACCGGTCGGACAGCCGAAGCAGCACACGCCAGAACCCTTGCAATTCGGGGCATTGCGCGGCAGGACATAGGCCCCGGTGCGACCTTGTGCTTGCAGCCCCTGCTCGAACAGGTGCGCGGAGGCGCCGAGCAGCGAG
>CAIXAA010000336.1 GCA_903917305.1 uncultured Myxococcales bacterium
CTGCGGGCGCGCTGGTTCGTCGGGCAACTGCCGCCCAGCGCCGTGACCAAGGCCATGCGCACCTCGCTGCTGGCGCGCCTGAACCTGGCCTACCAGGCGGCCGTGAAGCTGCCGAGCCTGCCGTTCTTGGTGCAATCGTGGACCCAGCTGTCGGTTGCCGCCCTGCTCAAGCAGATGGACGCCAAGACCCAGAGTTGCGGATCGCCGGGCAGCTCCTTCCTGAGTTGCCCGGCCGCGGACACCTTGGACGACTACCTGCAGGACGCGCTGCTCTGGCTGCCGGGCTCGGGGTTCTAGGTCAGCGAGCCGGTCAGCGGCGCCTGGATGCGAAGGTGCCGAATGGCGCCAAGACGCGCTGGGCGGCAGGGGGGCGCGCGAACACGCGCGTGGCCGAGCTGGCGCGCGGCGACCTGGAGAAGCCCTTGCGCTATGCCGCGGCAGGCGCCGCCTGCGCCTTGCTCAGCCCGCGCGCCGACCACCACGCAAACGTCGACGCCGTGAAGAACATGACCAGGCTGTAGATCGCCGGCGCGATGGCCATCGTGGCATTGTTCAGCAATTGCGGGCTCAAAGCGATGGCGATGGCCAGCGTGCCGTTGTGGATGCCGACCTCCATGCCGATGGCCACGGCCTGCCGCTCCGGCACGCGCGCGAGGCGCGGCACGATGTAACCGATGGTCATGCTTGCCAGGTTGAAGATGAGCGCCGCGACGCCGGCCAGCTTGAACATCGTGAGCAGGTTGCTGCCTTCCTTGGCCATGATGGCGCCGATCATCAGCGCGAGGAACACGGTCGAGAGCACGCGCACGGGCTTGTCGAGGCGGTTGGCGCGATCGGGATTGCGCTTGCGGATCGCCATGCCGATGAGCACGGGGATGAGCACGATGGCGACGACGGCGAGGATCTCCTTGAACTGCAACGGCAACACCTTGCCCTGACCCATGAACGCCACCAGCGAGTAGTTGACGATCAGCGGCAGCGTGACCAGCGACACGATGCTGTTGGTCGCCGTCAGCGTGATGTTCAGCGCGACGTCGCCGCGCGCCAGGTGCGAGAACAGGTTGGCCGTCGGACCGCCGGGCGAAGCCGCGAGCAGCATGAGACCCACGGACAGCTCCGGCGGCAACGCGAGCAGGCGCGCCAGCCCGAAGGCGACCGCTGGCAGGATCAGCATCTGGCAACCGAGGCCAACGAACACGGCGCGCGGGTAGACCAGGATGCGGCGGAAGTCGTCGCGCGTCAGGCTGAGCCCCAAGCCCAGCATGATGATGGCGAGAGCGAGCGGCAGGAACACCGCCGTAAGGACGCTGGATTGCATGAAGATTCCCCCCTCTTCCTGTTGGAAGCAAGGGCAGTCATCGCATGGAAGCCGGCAGGAATCAAGGAAGTCCTTGCGTGCTGGCTCGGCTGCGGTGCCGCTGCCGCGCAAGCCGTCGCGGTCACGCTGCTGACGGCGCCCACGTCCACGACAGCCAGCAGCGCTCCGCTTCGCGCCAGTGAGCGATGGAAACTATTTGGAAACAATCGGCGGCTAGGATGGCTCTCGTCAAGACGCCGATGCACGCGTAGGCTCCCAGGGGCGCGCCGCTGAACCACCACCACCCTGAACGACTGGCCGCCCTGGCCGGGCTCAGCATATGCGCGATCGCCCTGGAGGCGTCATGGAACGCAAGGTTCTTTCTGCGGTTCTCGTCCTCGGCGCCCAATGGCTCGCCTTCGCGGCGAGCGCGCAGACTGCGCCGCCCCCCGCTGCGCCAACGCCCGCTGTGCCGACGCCCGCCGGGCAGACCGCCGAGGAACTGCAGGAGAGCAGAGGCGGCACGCACGTGACGCCGACCATGGCCAAGACCCAGGGCTTTCTCGGCAAGACCGAGATCGGCGGCTTCGTGTCGGGCGGCTACCTGTACCGCCTCGGCATGCCGCGCAGCGGCGCCGCGAGTACTGGGGGCACCGAGCTGCTCGGGCGCAGCTTCGACAACCAGCACAACGAGGTCATGCTCAACAAGTTCAAGCTGACGTTCGAGAATCCCGTCGAGTACAGCGCCGAGAAGTGGGACGCCGGCTTTCGCGCCGACCTGCTGTTTGGCCAGGACGCCAAGACGATCCAGGCGAACGGCCTGTCGCTTGGCAACCAGGGCGATGTCGAACAGGCGTACGTGACGGTCAACGCGCCGATCGGCCGCGGCCTGCAGATCTCCGTGGGCAAGTGGGTGACGTTGCAGGGCATCGACCTGATCGAGGAGGTCGCCAACCCGACCTGGTCCGCCGGCAACCAGTTCCTCTTCCTCGAAGCGTTCACGATGACCGGCGTGCAGCTGTCCTACCACTTCACCGACACGGTTGATGCACAACTGCGCATGATCAATGGCTGGGATCAGGTCAAGGACGTCAACAACGGCAAGTCCTTCCTCGGTCGCATCGGCTGGGCGCCCAGCGCCGATACCTCGGTGGCGCTGCTCGGTTCGGCCGGCCCCGAGCAGGCGGGCAACAGCTCGAACTGGCGCTACACGGGCGAAATGGTGGTCACCCAGAAACTCCCCAACAGTTTCACGGTCATGTTGCAAGGCGACTGGGGGCGCGAGGAGCGCGCCGCGGTGGGCAGGGACCACTCCGACTGGTACGCCGGCGGCCTCTGGTTCACCTGGGATGCCAGCGAACGCCTGGGCCTGGCTTTTCGCGGCGACTGGATGAAGGACATCGACGGCACGCGCACGGCGCTCTGGTTTGCCCGCGCGAGCGGTGTGGACGAGACGCTGGCGAGCGGCACGCTGACGGCGAACTGGAAGCCGGTGGAGAACCTGCAAGTCCGCCCGGAAGTTCGCCTGGACCATGCGTCGCAGAAGTCCTTCGAAGGCCAGGATCAGCGCATCACGCTGGGTTGCGGGGTTGCCTACCTGTTCTGACATCAACTGGAAACAATCGGGCCTCTGCCCGTCCCGATCGCACTGCGGCGCCGGTGCCGCGCTTGAGGAGTCTGCCGTGTCGTTCCCGCCCCGCCTGTCCACGCTTGCCTCGCGCCCCGCGCGCGCCTGGGTCGCCGTCTTCGCCGTCGTCGCGTGCCTGGCGCAGAGCGCGCTGGTCCTGGCCGAGGATCCATCCCCGGCCGCCGCCGCTGCTCCGGCGCCTGCCGCCGCGCCCGTTGCCGCACCCGATCCGACCGGCGCCAACACCGGCACCGCGGCTGACGTCGCCGCCACCGACGGCGGCAAGAAGCTGGACGAAGTCGCCAAGGAACTCGGCCACCAGAAGGTCTCGATCAACATCGTCTGGACCCTGCTTTCCGCCTTTCTCATCATGTTCATGCAGGCCGGCTTCGGCATGGTCGAGACCGGGCTGACGCGCGCCAAGAACGTCTCGCACACCATCGCGATGAACTTCCTCATCTACCCGATCGGCGTCATCGCCTTCTGGGCGTGCGGGTTTGCGTTCATGTTCGGCAGCGCCGGCCCGGTCGCGGCGCTCGGCGGCACGCCCGGCCTCGCGAGCGCACCGCTTGCGTTCACGTTGTTCGGCAAGCCCTTCGAGATCCTCGGCACCGGCGGCTTCTTCCTCGGGCCGAGCGTCTACGACGTCGGCGTCTTCACGCTCTTCTTGTTCCAGATGGTGTTCATGGACACCGCCGCCACCATCCCGACCGGCACGATGGCCGAGCGCTGGAAGTTCTCCGCCTTCGCCCTGTACGGCGTCGTGGTCGCCACCGTCATCTACCCGGTCTACGGCATGTGGGTCTGGGGCGGCGGCTGGCTGGCCGACCTCGGCACCAACTTCCACTTGGGCCACGGCCACGTCGACTTCGCCGGCTCGTCGGTCGTGCACCTGACCGGCGGCGTGATGGCCTTCATCGGCGGCAAGATGATCGGACCGCGCCTGGGCAAGTACAACCGCGATGGCTCGGCCAACGTCATCCCGGCGCACAACATCCCCATGGCCGTCATCGGCACGTTCATCCTGGCTTTCGGCTGGTTCGGCTTCAACGCCGGCTCGACGCTGTCCGGCACCGACCTGCGCATCGGCGTCATCGCCACCAACACCATGCTCGCCTCGTGCACCGGCGGCATGGCCGCGGCGTTGTGGGTGTGGTTCGTGCGCCTGGGCAAGCCCGACACCTCCATGATGTGCAACGGCTTGCTTGCCGGCCTCGTGGCCATCACCGCACCGTGCGCCTTCGTGCCGTCCTGGGCAGCCGCCCTCATCGGCGCCATCGCCGGCTTGCTCGCTGTGGAGGTCGTGTTCTTCGTCGACCGCAAGCTCAAGATCGACGACCCGGTCGGCGCCATCGCCGTCCACGGCGTCAACGGCATCTGGGGCATCCTCGCGCTCGGCCTGTTCGCCGACGGCACCTACGGCGATGGCTGGAACGGCGTGCCGGGCACGGTCAAGGGCCTCTTCTACGGCGACGGCGGCCAGTTCGTCGCCGGCCTCATCGGCATCGCCGCCAACATCGTGTACGTCGGCCTGGCGTCCTGGATCATGTTCAAGGTCATCGGCAAGCTCGTCGGCAACCGCGTCAAGCC
The DNA here is from genome assembly GCA_903917305.1 of uncultured Myxococcales bacterium. Taxonomy (GTDB): domain Bacteria; phylum Myxococcota_A; class UBA9042; order UBA9042; family UBA9042; genus CAIXAA01. The sequence continues at coordinate 4,515 of CAIXAA010000336.1, forward strand.
CAATGACGAGTACGAAGGCCTCGACATCCCCGAGATGGGCGCGCCAGGCTATGTCGGCGTGGCGCTGGACAAGGCCTCGGAAACGCCGATCGGGCACTGAACCAACCGTGGAGATCGCAACATGAAGCTCGTCATCGCCTACATCCAGCCCGAGAAGCTTGCCGACGTGAAGCAGGCGCTGTTCGACGTCGACATCACCAAGATCTCGCTCATCACCAACGCCTTGGGCTGCGGATCGCAGAAGGGGTTTGTCGAGGAATACCGCGGCGTCAGCGTCGAAGTGAACCTGCGCATGAAGGTGCGGCTCGAGATCGCCGTGAACGAGGACTACCTCGAGAAGTGCGTGGGCGCCATCATCAAAGGGGCGCACACCGGCAGTCCGCACGACGGCAAGATCTTCGTGGTCGAGCTGGCGGAGTGCATCCGCATCAGCTCCGGCGAGCGCGGGCGGTTGGCGGTCGGCTAGGAGTCTGTCGGCAATTGGCCGACAGACTCCTGCTGCTTGTTGCTTGGGACGGTCGGCCAAGAACTGCATGAAGTGAA
>CAIXAA010000337.1 GCA_903917305.1 uncultured Myxococcales bacterium
CGATCCTGCAGGCGGCGATTGACAGAAACGTCGACATCATCGGGCTTTCCGGCCTCATCACGCCTTCGCTGGACGAGATGGTGCACGTGGCGCGCGAGATGCAGCGCAAGGGGATGAAGCAGCCGCTGCTGATTGGCGGCGCGACGACCTCCAAGCAGCACACGGCCGTCAAGATTGCGCCGGCTTGCGAGACGCCGGTGCTGCACGTGCTGGACGCGTCGCGGGCGGTGGGCGTGGTGTCGGCGCTGCTGTCGACGCAGAAGGTCGCGTATCTGGAGGCGAATGCCGTGGAGCAGGAGCGGCTGCGCCAGGTGCACCTGGAGCGGTCGCAGCGGCCGCTGCTGAGCTACGCGGACGCGCAGGCGCGCAAGCCATTGCTTTCGTTTGGCGATATCGTGGCGCCGGAGGTGCTGGGGCGCATCGAGCTGCAAGGCGTGCCGCTGGCCGAGCTGGTGCCGTACATCGACTGGACGTTCCTGTTCATCGCATGGGAATTGAAGGGAAAGTTCCCGCGCATCCTGCAACATCCGGAGTACGGGGCGCAGGCCAAGGAGCTGTACGAGAACGCCACGGCGCTGCTGGAGCGCATCGTCACCGAAGGCCTGCTGACGGCGAACGCGGCCTACGGCTTCTGGCCGGCGAACAGCGATGGGAATGATATCGTGGTGTTCGAGGACGAGTCGCGCACCCGGGAGCTGACGCGCTTTGCGTTCCTGCGGCAGCAGCAGGAAAAGCAGAGCGACAAGGCGCAGCTGTGCCTGGCGGACTACGTCGCGCCGCTGGGAACGCCGGATTACATGGGCGCTTTTGCGGTGACGGCCGGCATCGGCTGCGATGCGCTCGTGCGCGAGTTCGAAGCGGCGAACGATGACTACAACGCGATCATGGTGAAATCATTGGCGGATCGTCTGGCGGAGGCGTTTGCCGAGTGGCTGCACGAGCGCGCGCGTCGGCAGTGGTATGCGCCCGGCGAGCAGCTGAGCCAGGAAGAGCGGCTCGCCGAGAAGTTCCGCGGCATCCGGCCGGCGATGGGCTACCCGGCCTGCCCGGACCACAGTGACAAGCGCAAGTTGTTCGCGCTGTTGCAGGCGGAGCGCATCGGGATGGGCCTGACCGAGAGCCTGGCGATGACGCCCGCGGCGAGCGTGAGCGGCCTGTTCCTGGCCCATCCGCAGGCGCAGTACTTCGCGCTCGGCAGGGTAGGGCACGACCAGCGCGCGGACTACGCGCGGCGCCAGGGCGTCAGCGAGGCGGACGTGGCGCAGGCGCTGCGCGGGACCGTCGCGGATCCCTTGTAGAATCAGCGGCCGGTCAGGATCGACAGCTTGTTGCTGCCGTTGGTGGCGGTCGCGGCGTCGAGGAGGCCGTCGCGGTCGAAGTCGCCGATCTGCAGGCCGTAGGCCATTCCGCCGATGCCGCCGAAGTGCGACCACGTGAAGCTGTTGCCGCCGTTGTTCCAGCCGACCGACAGGTAGCCGTAGGAGCCGGTGAGGACGATGTCGAGCTTGCCATCGCCGTTCATGTCCGCGAGCTTGACGCCGGTCGGGGCCTTGTTGACGATGATCTGCGTGCCAACCGTGAAGGATGTTCCGGTGTTGGTGAGGATGAAGACGCCATAGGGGCCGCCGGTGATGTTGTTGGTTGCGACGATGTCCGGCTTGCCGTCGCCGCTGACGTCGCCGGCCGCGACGTAGATGAGGTTGCTGCTGCCGCAGGTGTAGTTCGTCGTGGTCCAAGCCGTCACGCCGTTGGTGGCGACGGTCACGACGCCAACGAGGTTGGCGACCGCGACGTCGGGCCGGCCATCCGCGTTGAAGTCGGCAACCGCCACGCCGCGCGGCTGGTAGTTGACCGCCAGGGGCACGCTGGACAGGTTGCCGTCGGCCAACGCGCCGGTGCTACTGGAGATGCTGAGGTAGTCGTAGCTGCCGGTGGTGTAGTCGTTGCTCAGGGCCATGTCCGGCTTGCCGTCCAGGTTGAAGTCGCCCGTGGCGACGTCCCAGAAGGCGTTGCCCCACCACGAGCCCACCAGGGAGAAGGCGCCGGTGCCGTCTCCAGAGTAGATGGTGTAGCCGCCGCCGGAGTTGGCGACGAAGAGATCGAGCTTGCCGTCCTTGTTCCAGTCGATGGCGCTGGCGGCGGTCGGCGTGCTGCCCACCGTGTACGCGACGGCGGTGGCGTAGCTGGACCCGCTGGCCAGGAAGATGTTCACGGCGCCCGAGGCGATGGCGTTGGTCGCGGCGAAGTCCAGGCGGCCATCGCTGTTGAAGTCCGCGGCGACCAGTCCATAGGCGCCTGTGGCCACCAGTTGCGTGCCGGCTCGCATGGCCGTCGTGCCGGAGCTCAGGAGCATCCCGAACGTATCCGAGAAGTTGTTGACGACGCCGATGTCGAGGCGCCCGTCGCCGTTCGTGTCGGCGGTGACGAGCTGCGAAGGCAGGCGCGGCGTGTAGTACGCGGGGGGCGGCGAGACGAAGCTGCCGCCGCTGTCGCCATTTCCAGCGAAGATCACGACGTGGCCGCCGGTTGCGGTGGCGTTGTAGCCGCCCTCGGCGACGTCCTTGATGCCGTCGCCGTTGAAGTCGCCGACCGCCAGCG
>CAIXAA010000338.1 GCA_903917305.1 uncultured Myxococcales bacterium
CCGGCGGCGCGAGCACGGCCGCCGTGTGCTCGTCCAGGATCAGCGGGTCGATGCCAAGCCGTTCGCCGACCACGAATGCCGTGTCGGGACCAAAGCCGCTGCCGGTGATGGTCAGCAGCGTGCCGCCGGCCACCGGGCCGTCAGTCGGGGAGACGCCGGTGACCGACACTTCGGCGACATAGCGGTACGCCGACGCCAGCACGCCGTCCGGCCGATCCGCCACGCGCACGGTGACATCCACGATGCCGGCGGGCCGCGGCGGCGCATCGACCTGCAGCGTCAGGTCATCGAGCGGCCGCAGGTTCAAGCCCGGCGACTCGCCGAACAGCACCTCGGTCACGCCCGACAGCCCTTGGCCGGAGATCGTCACGGTCGTCAGTCCGCCCGAAGGCCCTTGGTCGGGAGAAAGCGCAGCGATGACCGGCGCCAGGATCGATGGGGCAGCGTCCACTTCTGTCGCTGTATCGGCCACATCCACGGCTGGCGCAGCGTCTCCGGCAGCGACGCTGGCATCGGCGGGGGCAGTCGCGGGCGCACGCGCAGGTGCTGGCGCGCAAGCCGCGGCGGTGGCCAGCAGCAACGGCAGCAAGAGGCGACGGGCGACGGACATCGGCGCTCCAGGGTGAGGCAGCGGGGTGCGCGCTGGCAGCATACCAGGAACGCGGCGGGCGGACAGCGCGGTGATGTGGCTTGGGATCTGCCGGGACGGGAGCCGGGCCCGGGGCCGGAGCCGGAACCGGAACCGGAACCGGAACCGGAACCGGAACCAGAGCCGGAGCCGGGACCAGAACCGGAACCAGCCATCGATACTGGCAGCTTCGCCCCGCGCAGTGTACCGTCGCCCCTTCCCTTTCCGCCAAGGATCCCTGCCCATGCCCGAATCCCCCGCCAGCTCCGATGCCGTCCCGAGCCTTGCGCCCATCCTCTCGCGCCCGATGACGCGCCTCGCGGTCGCCAGCGCCGCCGGCCTGTTCCTGGAGCTCGCCGTCATCCGCTGGGGCGGAGCCCACGTCCTTTACCTCTCCTACGTCGCCAACTTCGTGCTTTTGACCGCCTTTCTCGGCCTCGGCCTGGGCTGCCTCCTCGCCGGCCGCATGCCCGCCGAGCGCGTCTCCCGGCTCATCGCCGCCGCGCCCGGCCTGCTGGCGCTGGCCGTCGTGCTCGTCTCGGTGCTCGAGATCGAGGTCATCGTCGATGGCCCGCAGGCCGTGTTCTTCCACAACGAACACAGCGCCTTGCAAACACCCGCCTGGGTCACGTTGCCCCTCATCGGCCTCTGTTTCGCCGCGCTCTTCACCGCCATCGGCGCCGCCGTCGGCCGCGAGATGGGCGCCGCGTCGCGCCTCAAGGCCTACAGCGTCGACGTCGCCGGCAGCCTCGCCGGCATCGCGCTCTTCACCACCGCGTCGTTCGCCGGCCTGCGCGCGGAGCTGTGGTTTGCCGCCGGAGCGATCGCGCTGCTCCTGCTCGGGCCGCGCAACCGGATGTTTCTCATTGCGAATGCCTTGCTGGCGCTGGTCACCATCGGCGTCGTCGCCCACGCCGATGCCGGCAGCGTGTGGTCGCCCTACTACCGCATCGCCGTGCTCGATCGCGGCCCCGC
>CAIXAA010000339.1 GCA_903917305.1 uncultured Myxococcales bacterium
ATCGGTGAACGCCCCCGGCCAGGGCTGCATCGCGCGGATGTGGGCGTGCAGCGCCTTGGCCGGCCGCGACCAGTCGATGCGCCCCTCGGCTTTCTGCAGCGGCGGCGCCAACGTGCGCAGCGCCTCGTCCTGCGGCTGCGGCGTCAGCCGCCCCGCGAACAGATCGTCCAGGTGCTCGACCGCCAACTGCGCACCCGCCGCCGCCAGCTTGCCTTCCAGCGTCGCGGTCGTGTCGGTTTCATCAATTGGCACGATGACTTTCGCCAGCACCGGCCCGGTGTCCAGGCCTTCTTCCATGCGCATCAGGCACACGCCCGACGCCGCATCGCCCGCCGCGATCGCCCGCGTGATCGGCGAAGCCCCGCGCCAGCGCGGCAGCAGGGAGGCGTGCAGGTTCACGCAACCCAGCCGCGGCGCGTCCAGCACGTCGCGCCCCAGGATGCGCCCGTAGGCTGCCACCACCGCGAGATCAATATTCAAATCGATGAGTTGCCGGCTCAGGCTGCCGTCGCGCACCTTGGTCGGCTGGATCACCGGCAGGCCCGCCGACAGCGCGTAGTCCTTCACCGGCGGCGCCCGCAGCGCCTGCCCGCGCCCCGCCGGGCGATCCGGCTGCGTCACGACCAGCGCGATCTCGACGCCCGCCTCGTGCAGCGCACGCAGCGCGACGACCGCGAATTCCGGCGAGCCCATGAAGGCAATGCGGCCCACGGTCATCCCCTTTGCAGAAAAATCAGGATGTTAGGAAGCCGCGCTGCGGCGCAGCTTGGACTTGGCGCGGTGCTGCGCCTCCTCGATCTGCTCGCGGTTCTCGCGCAGGTAGTCGCGCAGGGCGATGCGGCGCTTGAGAGGCGAGAGCCGATCGAGAAAGACGATGCCGTCCAAGTGGTCGAGTTCATGCTGGATGCAGATGGCCACCAGGCCGCTGGCGTGGACTTCGTGCTCCACGCCGTGGCGATCCTGGTAGGCGAGATCGACTTCGGCCGCGCGCTTGACCGTCTCGTTCACGCCGGGGAAGGACAAGCAGCCTTCCTCATAGCGGATTTCGCCTTTGGTCTTCACGATGCGCGGGTTGATGATCTCGAGGACGCCGGTGTGTTCGCCTTCGCCCAGCGGCACGTCCATCACGAAGACCCGCAGCGCCACGCCGACCTGGTTGGCCGCCAGACCGATGCCCTCGTCCTTCATCGTCTCGGCCATGTCGCCCAGCAGTTGGTGCAGATCTGCATCAAAAGCAACAACTTCCGTGCAGCGCTGCTTGAGCACCGGATCGGGCCAGGTCACGATGGGGCGAATCGCCATGCGCACTACTCCGTCGACGTCTTGCCGCACTCGCAGCGGCGGATCCTTAGCTGGCGGCTTTGCTCTTGCGCGCTGCCGGCTTGCGGGCCGGAGCCGCCGCCTCGGCCGCCGCGGGCGTCTCGGCGTGGGTGTGGGCTTCCTGCAGTTCCGCCCGCAGTTCCGCCACGTTGTCTTGCAAGTCGCGAATCGTGCGGCGCAAGCCGGCCACGTCTTCGCGCGTCACGAGCTCCAGGGCGCTCGCCACTTCCTTGACGCTCTTCTCGACGGCGTCCCGCGCTTCGGCGCGCAGGTTGATCGCCTTGACCATCGCAGACTTGAACTGCGGGTTGGTCAGCACCTTGAGCGTGGCGTCCGACGCCAGCACCCGGCCGACCTGCTTGGCGGCGATATCCTTGAGTACGTTCAACATCCCTGTCTCCTTGCGTTCTGGGAACCCCGGAAGTGTCCCGTCTATGCCCGCGGCTGTCAAACCGCAAAAGTGCCTTGCGTGGCAGCCAGCGTTGGGCAACAGTTTGAAATGGTTAGGCTATGGGCAGTAGACGTCCCAGTCGGAGCAGCAGAAGAGCCCGAAGACGTCGAACACGCAGCTGCTGCCGCAGCTGCAGCCGCTCGGGGCGCTGCCGCCGCACTGGCCCTGGCACGAATCCGGCGAGCCGCCGCTGCTGCCGCCGCACACGCTGGTGTAGTCCGAGCAGCAGCCGGTCAGGTCGCTGTCGCACAGGGAGTCGCAGTAGCAGCCGCCCGAGCCCATGCCGCCGCACTTGCCGCTGCACGACGCGCCCGAGGAGCTGCCGCCGCACACGCTCTGGTAGTCCGAGCAGCAAT
>CAIXAA010000340.1 GCA_903917305.1 uncultured Myxococcales bacterium
CTCGACATGAACATCAACCCGATGTTCTTCAACAACGGTCCGTACATCATCTCGGGCAACGCGACGACGCCGTACGCGGTCGACTTCGCGCTCGGCTACGACTGGTAAGCCAGCCGCGGCAGGTTCTTTGCCAGGCGCCCCGGATCTTCGCGGATCCGGGGCGTCGGCGTTTTTGGCCGGGAACAGGCACGTGGACAGGGTGTTGTTTTGACAGTGCCGGCGCAAGCACCGCACACTTGCGCGGCAGCCGCCGGAACCGGAACCCGAAATCACGCCAGCACAGGAACCGCATGACCCGCCCGATCTTGCTTCTCGCCTCGCTGCTCTTGTTTGCCGCAGCCTGTTCGCGTCCCGGCGCCCCTGTCGCTACCGCGACCCACGGCGCCGCTGCCCCCGGCGCCAAGCCGGCCGCGCCCGCGCCTGCGCCGGCTGGGGCCGAAGCGGCTGCCGCGCCTGCTGCGACAAACCCGAATCTTCCTGGCTATGTGCGGCCGGAGGGCCCGGTGGCCACGGTCAACGGCCATGACATCGCGGCCGACAAGTTCAACGCCGAGTTCGACAAGCTGGTCGGCGCCGGCACCCGCGTTCCGGCCGACCGCCTGCAGCGCATCGCGCACAACATCCTGCAAAAGCTGGTGGAACACGAGCTGCGCGAGCAGGCGATCGCCAACGAGCACATCGAGCTGACCGAGCCGGAGTTCGAGGAGGCGTACAAGGAGTACCAGGCGCGCTACGTCGACGCCGAAGGCCACTTCAATGATCAGCAGTTCCAGAGCGATCTGCAGCGTGCGCACATGACCGTGGAGCAGCTGCGCGCCCAGATCCGCGAGCAGCGCCTGGCGCGCAAGCTGGTCGAGAAGGCGATGCACATCGACATTGGCGAAGCGGACATGAAGTCGTTTTACGACCAGAATCCGTCGGCTTGGGTCGAGCCGGCGTCGCGCGAGGTGCGGCCGATCATCATCCGGCTGGCGCAGGACGCGGATCCGACGGCGCGCAAGGCGGCGGAGGACAAGGCGCAGGAGGCCTACAAGCTGCTCAAGAAAGGCGGTGATTTCGAGCAGATCGCACGCCAGTTCGGCGATCAGCCGCTGCCGCCCATCCACCTGACGCGCGGCTCGCAGGACGCGGAGCTGGAGCAGGCGGCTTTTGCCCTCAAGGTCGGCGAGGTGTCGGCGCCGGTGCACACGCGCTGGGGTCTGTACGTGCTGCGGCTCATCGAGAAGAACGAGCAGCGCACGCGGCCGTATCCGGAAGTGCGCGACGAGATTCGTAAAACGCTGGCTTCGCGGCGCTTCTACCTGGAAGACCGTCGCATGGTGCAGGAACTGCGCAAGAAGGCCGAAGTCATCGAGAAGCTGCCGTTCTAACGCGTCTTGCGCGGCAACGGCAGGCGCAGCTCGAAGCGCGCGCCGCCCAGATCACCCGTGCCCACGCTGAGTTCTCCAGCGTAGCCCTGCGCGATGCGGCGGCTGACGGCCAGGCCCAGGCCCCAGCCGGCGTGATCCTTGGTCGTGAAGAACGGCTCGAAGATGCGCTCGCGGTCGCCGGCCGGCACGCCGGGGCCGTCGTCATCGACGCGCAGCACCTGCCACGCGCCGTCCTGCAGCACCTGCAAGTCCACGTGACCTGAGCCTTTCATCGCATCGGCGGCGTTGAGCACGAGGTTCAGGACGATCTGCTCCACGTGGCTCGCCGAGGCGTCGGCCGGGTGGCGCGGCTGGCTCGCCCGCAGCGCGATGGCGACGCCGCGGCAGCGCGGGTGCGCCTGCGCCTGGCCTTGCACGCGCAGCGCGACCGCCGCCAGATCGCAGGGCCGGTCGGCGTCGCGGGTGCGCGGCAGCCCCGGCTGGCTCAAGTCTGCAAGAATCGTATGGATTTGCGCTAGCGACGCCTCGGCCTGCGCGATGGCGTGCAGCCGCTCCCGCAGATCCGCGCCGCGCGTCTCCAGAACCTGCAGCCGCTCCAGCTGGCCCGCCGCGACCGCCAGCGGCCCGCCGACCTCATGCGCCACGCCCAGCGCCAGTCGACCCACCAGCGCCAGCCGATCGCTCTGCGCGAGCTGTTCCTGCGCGTTGTCCGCCGCGTCGCGCAGCGCCCCCGCCGCACCCAGCTGGCTGGCCAGATCGCGCTGATCCTTGGCCAGCCGGCGGCGGTACCAGGCCAGCGCCGCGGCGATGCGCCCCAGCTCGTCGCCGGCATCCGCGATCGGCTCCAGCGCGGAATCTTGCGCAATGTCGCGCTGCAGCGCCTCGATCGGGCGCACCAGCCACAGCTGCAGCGCCGCTACGCCGAGCGCCAGCGCCAGCGCCAGCACGGCGGCACAGCCCAGCCACAGCGCGATCTCCGCGGCTTGCAGTTGCGCGGCAAGTTGGGTTGCAGCCTCGGGATCGGCCAGAAGCGCCGCGCGCCCGAGGCGGCCGATCAGCACGCTGGCAAAGGCGGCCAGCGTGCCCAGCGCCACCACCAGCAGCAGCAGCAGCAGCCATTGCGCGCGGCGCCGCAGCGACATGTCAGCCACCGAACCAGGCGGCGAGCGCCTTGTCTGCCAGCCGGTGCAGCAGCAGCCACTGCAGCGCGGCCAGCGCCAGGAAGGGCCCGAACGGCACGGCCAGGTGGCGCACGGAGGAAAGCCCGCGCGACGACACGGCATCGCGCGACAGCGCGGTGTAGGCCAGGGCAAACGCCAGGCCTTGCAGCGCGCCGAGCAGCAGCACCGCCGGCAGGCTGCGCAGGCCGAGGAAGGCGCCGATGCCCGCGAGCAGCTTGACGTCGCCCGTGCCCAGGCCCTCTCGCCCGGTCAGCGCGGCGTAGCCCCATTGCACCGCGAACAGGCCGCCGCCCGCCACGAGCGCCGCTGCGCCCGCGTCCTTCCACTCGACGCCGCGCACGGGGCCGCACAGCAGCGCCAGGCCGAGGCCGAGCAGCGGCAGCGGCAGGCTCAGCACATCGGGCACGGTGAAGGTGTCGGCGTCGATCAGTGCAATGGCAAGCAGCGCGAAAACAAAGGCTTGTTCGGCAAGGACGCAGACCAGCACGCGCCACGGCTCGACCGTGTCGGACAGCAGCACGGGCAGCCAGGGCGCCAGGACCGCGAGCGAGAGCGCGGCCGCCACGCCTTCCACGACAGGATAGCGGATGGAAATCGGGTTCTTGCAGGACGCGCACCGGCCACCCAGCAGGGCATAGCTCAGGATCGGGATGTTCTGCCACCAGGTGATCGGCGCCAGGCACTGCGGGCAGCGCGAGCGCGGGTGGACCACGGACAGGCCGGCGGGGACGCGGTAGACGACGACGTTGAGGAAGGAGCCCCACAGCGCGCCCCAGAGGAGCGCGAAACCGTAGGCGATGGCGAGCAGGGTGTTCACGGACCGTGAGTCTAGGCGATCACCAGGAATAAAGGCAACTTCCTTCGCCGGAGCCGGCGCGTCCGCATCGGCGCGCTCGGCGACCCAGCCAATCGGAAGACGGATCACGCAAGAACAGGTTCTTGCGTGATCCAGTTTGCGTCGACAGCCCGCGGCATCGCGGTCATCATGCGAACGCTCCGCCCGCCGCCACCCTCCCGAGGAAAGCACCATGGATTCGCCGATCGCCAAGACCGCCACCCGCGTGCGCAACCCCTTGCCCGAAGGCGCGGTCGACGTCGCCGTCATCGGTTGCGGCCTGGGCGGCTTGATGGCGGCCGCGCGCCTGGCGCAAAGCGGCTTGCGTGTCGCGTGCTTCGACAGCCACTACGTCGCCGGCGGCTGCGCGACGATGTTCGAGCGCGGCCGCTCCGACGCGCGCTTTCGCTTCGACGTCGGCTTGCACTACATCGGCGATTGCGGCCCCGAGGGGCAGATTCCCACGATGCTGCGCAGTGTTGGCGTGTCCCTGGACTACGTGCCCTTGGATCCGGACGGCTTTGACACGCTGGTGCTGCCGGACTTCCGCTTTCGCATTCCGGCCGACCGCGCCGTGTACCGCGACCGTCTCGTCGCCCAGTTTCCCAGTGAAAAGCGCGGCATCGACCGCTACATCCAGTTCCTCGAGCACGTCGACTACGCCAGCCGGCGCATGGAGCAGGGTGGCGGCCGCATGGGCGTGGGCGCGCTCGTCGGCACGCTGCTGCACGGGCGGCTGGCGGCGCGCTACCAGAACGCGACGATTGCGCAAGTCCTCGATAGTTGTACGAAACATCCGCAGCTGCGCGCCGTGCTGCTTGGCCAGAGCGGCGATTACGGTGTCGCGCCCAGCCAGGTCAGCGCGCTGCTGCACGCCGGGCTCACCAACCACTACTTTCGCGGCGCGTTCTATCCCAAGGGCGGCGGCCAGGTGATCGCGGACTCCCTCGCGGACGTCATCGAGCAGCACGGCGGCAGCGTGCACCTGCGCTGCGGCATCGAGCGGATCCTCATCGAGGACGGCCGCGCCGTCGGCGTGCGCACCGAGGGCCGCGGCGGCAAGGAGGGCGTCGACATCCGCGCCGGCATCGTCTTGTCGAACGCGGACTTGAAGCGCACGCTGCTGGAGCTGGTCGGCCCCGAGCACCTGCCGAGCGACTGGGTGACGCGCGCCAAGGGGTTCCAGATGGGCGGCGCGCTGTTCCTGACGGTGCTCGGCGTCGATGCGGACCTCAAGCAGTTCGGCATGGGCGCGACCAACTATTGGCAATTCGACAGCTATGACATGGAGGCGTGCTATGCCGGCGCCTTGCCGGGCGGCGTGATGCAGCCGCGCGGCTGCTACGTGACGAGCGGGACGCTCAAGGATCCGCAGACGCCGGGCCACGCGCCGCCGGGCGGGTCGAGCCTGGAAATCATGGCGCTTTTGCCGGGTGACGCGCACGCCTGGGCCGTCGACCCCGCTGAGATCGACGCCGGACATTACCGCAAGAATGCCAAGTACATGGAGCAAAAGCAGCGCGTCGAGGACGATCTCGTCGCCCGCGTCGAGCGCATGTTCCCCGGTCTTTCCCAGCACATCGTCCTGCGCGAGTCGGCCACGCCCATCACGCACACGCGCTTCACGCGCGCCAGCGACGGCACCGGCTACGGCATCGCCGCTACGCCCGCGCAGTTCATGAAGGGCCGCCCCGGCTACCGCGGCCCGATCCCCGGCCTCTACTTCGCCGGCGCCTCCACGCGCGCCGGCCACGGCGTCGTCGGCGCGATGACCAGCGGCCGCAACGCCGCGCAGCGCATCGCCGGCGACCTCGGCAGGTCCTTGCCTTGAGACGTCTGCTCCTGGGGCTCGCGACCCTGCTCCTGCTGCCGCTCGCCGCCCAGGCGTCGCCGCACCGCCACGACTTCGAGCCGACGGACCTGGACATCGACGAGTCCGGCATCTTCGACATCGACCTGCAGTTCGGCCTGACGCGCGACGGCCAGGCCTGGCGCACGCCGCTGCCCGACTTCGAGCTGGATTACGGCCTGACGAAGTGGTTGGAGATCGACCTGGACGGCACGTTCTCGCTGGCCAGCGCCGCGCGCACCGCCTTTCCGCCCAACCACTTCGTGTCGGACAACCTGTGGCTCTCGACCAAGATGGGCTTTCTCGACGCGCACGACGAGGACGAGGGGACGACCTGGGCGCTGGGCTTGAAGCAGGGGCCGCGCCTGCCGGCCTCGCCCGGTTCGCATGGCGTTGGCTACGAAGTGCTCGGTCTCGCCGGCTGGACCCCGAGCTTCGGTCAATTCGTCTTCAACTTTGGCGGTTTCGTCGATCCGGGCGTCTATGGCCAAGGCCGTCCGACCGGCGTCTCGCTGGGCCTGGATGCCACGATGCCCTGGCCGGCGTCGCCGAAAATGGCCTGGGTGGCGCAGGTCTTTGGCGGCTGGTATCCGTCGGGCGAGCCGGCCGAGCTCGCCGTGAGCGCCGGCGTCCAGTTCTCGCCGACGCCGATGCTGGATCTCTCGGTCATGGGCCTGGGCGGTTCGCTGGCGGGTGGCCCGGCGTACGGTGTGCTGATCGGCGTCTCGCCGATGCTGCGGTTGATGCGCTGACATGGGCATTTGTTGACAACCTCCCGTCCCCTCCGCATCGTGCGCCTGCCATGGACTTCGCCCTTCACCGCCTCCTGCCCAGACGCCCGCCGGCAGCGCCGGAGACGGGACCGGTAGCGGTGTTCCTCGCGCAGGCCGCCGAACAGCGGCGGCAGTGGCGTCACCTCATCACCTTCGAAGCCGTGATGCTCTCGCTGCTGTGCTTCCTGGCGCTGGCGGCCGTCGGCGCGGTCGTCGCGGTGTCGCTGAGCTCGGCGCAGGGCACGGCGCCGGCGATCGCCTGGGCGGCGGCGGCCTTTGCCCTCGGGCTGGCGGTCTGGCACGCGAGCACGCGCCTGTGGCATTCCCGCAACCTGCCGCGCTGGGCCGCGGGGCAGGTCGCGCTGGTGCAAGGGACGCTGGGCGCCGCGGAACAGCTGCGCTCCGCCTTGGACATCGCGCAGTTGGCGCGCCGCGGGACGCCGTTCCTCGGCTCCCCGCAGCTGATCGAGCGCACCCTGCTCGACGCGCACGCCGGCCTGGCCGCCGTCCACGAAGCGAGCCGCCAGCTGCGGGCGCGGCTCTGGCAACTGGGCTTGCTGCTGCTGCTCTCCGTGCTGGCCTGGACCTACTCGGCGCGTGCGGCGCCGCTGATGTGGCGCTACCTGCTGCGCCATCCCGCCCAAGCCGCGCCACCGCCGCGCGAGATCGGCACGCTGGTCAGCGATTCGCGCCTGCACGCCGCGCCGCCGCCCTACGCCCGCCAGGCGGTGCAGAGCCGCGACGAGGAAGGCGGCGACGGCGACGTGCTGCGCGGCGGTCGCATCTCCGTGGTGGCCCAGCCGCTGCCGACGTTCTCCGTGCGCGAGGTGGAGCTGGAGACCGGGCCGAGCGGTTCGGCGCATCTCGAAGTGATTCCGCTGCAAAAGGGCAAGGAGCGCCTGGCGCAGGTGCGCTGGTCCCGCACCGTGATGGAGCCGCTGCGCTACCGCTACCGCGGCGCCGACGTCAACGGCGCGCCGGTGCGCGAGCAGGGCTGGCGCGAGATCCGCGCGGACGAGGACGCGGCGCCCAAGGTCTCGATTCGCAAGCCGATTGGCGAGATCGAGGTGCGGCCTGGCCAGACGGTGCAGATCGACGGCGAGGTGTCGGACGACATCGGGCTCTCGCTGGTCAACCTCGTCATCGCGCGGCCGGCGGCGGGCGTGGAGCGGCGGCCGGTGGCGCTGGCAGGCAGCGAAGCGCACGCGGAAGTTCGTGAAAGTATTGGTGTCGACGCGCTGCAACTGCGGCCCGGCGAGGTGGCGCTGGTCCACGTCGAGGCGGCGGACAACAACCCGCTGGAGTCGAGCCGGCGCGGGTTGTCGGCCAAGGTGCGCATCCGCATGTTCTCCGCGGAACGGCACCACGCGCAGAATCTGGAGCAGCTGGGCGAGGTTGCCGAGATGTGGACGCTGCGTCTGGGCGACCGGTTGGAGCGCGATCCGGCCCAGCGCCAGTCCGGCCTGTCCTGGGCGCTGCACAACCGCGCGGATCTGGCCCAGGAGGAGCAGCGCGGCCTCGACGCCCTGCGCGAGCTGCGCCAGAGCCTTGCCGACGACGTGCTGAGCCGGCCCAAGACCGTCGCGGATCTCCAGGAACTGGAACAGCAATTGGGGGAGACGCTGGCCGACGAGGCGCGCGCGACCGAGCGCATCGACCCGGAGGGCCAGGGCTATGGCGCGGTGCGCGACCTGTACGCGCTGCAGCGGCACCACGCGCTGGTGCTGGGGACCCAGGAACACGCGGTGTTCGTGCTGGCGGGGCTGGCCAGCGCGGAGCAGCAGAGCGCCCTGGCGCGTGACGGCAAGTCCCTGGCGGAAGCCGAGAAACAGCTGGTGACGACGCTGGAGAAGCTGGCGGAGGGCTCGACGGCGCCCCTGTCGGCCGAAGCGGAGCGCCTGCTCGACGCGGTGGAGCAGCAGCTCGATCGCATGGCGGCGGCGGCGCAAAAGCAAATGCGCATGGTGCCTTACGAGCACCTGAACGCCGCGGAGATCGACACCTCCGGCCTGCAGCGCGATCTGGGCGACCACCGCCAGGCGTTGGGCGAGGTGCGCCAGCTGCTGCGCGCCGGCAAGACACGCGAGGCGCTGGACCGGCTGCGGCAGATCCAGCAGCAGATGTCGGGTCGGGTCGCGGACTTGCAGCAAGGCGTCGAGAGGCAGCGCACCGCGGAGGAGGCGGCGCTGGAGCAGTTGGTGGCGGATCTGCGCCGCGGCATCGCGCGCGCCCAGCAGGGTGAAGGGCAACTGCGCGACGATCTTCGGGAATCGAGCGAGGAGCAGGAGCGCACCACGGCCGAGCACCTCCGCGGCGTCCGGGCGAGCTTGTTGCCTGGAACGATTGCGCTTTTGCAGGAAGCGCGCGACCAGCTGCGCCCGCAGCGGCTGGTGACGCCAACCTTGCACGGCCACCGCAGCGTCTCCGGGGCGCGCGCGGCGCTGCAGACGGCGGTGACGGCCCTGGAGCGCGGGCAGATTGACAGCGCGCTGCAAGCCTTGACCGAGACCGAGGATCTGCTGGCGGCGGCGCATCAACTGCTGCGCGATGACATTGACGACGAGGAGGATCCGGCGCAGCGGGCGCGGGCGGCGCGCGAGGCGGCGGCGGACCAGAACCGGCTGTCGACCGCGGAGGACCGCGTGCAGAAGGCGTCGGCGCGGCTGCGCGAGGCGCTGCCCTCGCCGGCGTCGCTGCTGCACGGCCCGACCAAGCAGAAGCTGGACCAGAATGCCTTGCAGCAAGAGCAGTTGCGGCACGCGCTCGACAAGGTGCGCCAGAAGCTGGGGCAGGCGGGCGGCGCGCATCCGGCGCTGCAGCGGCAGGTGGGCGACCGCCTGGACCACGCGCTGCAGACGATGCGCGACACGGACGAGGCGCTGGGCCGCTACGACGCCTCGCGCGCCTTCGAGGAGACGGCCGAGACGATGGATGCGCTGGAACATGCGGCCGGGCTTCTGGAATCGGGCGGCGCGGGCAAGCAGGGCGAGACGCCGCACGAGGAGCAGGTCGGCGTGCAAGCCGGCGCCGAGGCTGTGGAATTGCACGGCGGCAACCAGGGCGACGCGACCGAGACGTTCCGCCAGGATGTGCTGCGCGCCATGCAGCAGAAGCCCCCGGCGGCATGGTCGGAGCGATTGCAGCGGTATTACAAGGCGATCGCGCGCTAGGCCCGTCCCGCATCTTGACAAGCGACGGCGGCGTCCTTTCGTCTAGCGGTCAGGGGCAAAGACAATCCGTTGGATATCGAAACGTTTTTTCGCGGGCGGCCGTTCGGGCCGGAGTCCGCGCGGCGAGGGACGCATGCAACCGCAAAAGCTGACGACGAACGCGCAGATGGCGCTCAAGCTCTCCAGCGAGGAGGCGATCCGCCGCAGCCACCAGTTCCTGGAGCCCGAGCACGTGCTGTGGGCACTGACCGGCGACGTCGAGGGCATCGTCAAGCCGCTGCTCGGGCGCATGGAGGTGCCGGTGGACGGGCTGCGCGCCGAGATGGAGCACGCGATCGCCGGGCTGCCGGTGGTCAAGGGCGGTGGCGGCGGGTTGATGCCGTCGCAAAAACTGAACGAGTTCCTGGAGAACGCCGACGAGGAGCGCGGCAAGTTCAAGGACGACTACATCTCCACCGAGCACCTGCTGCTCGCGCTGCTGCACGATCGCAAGGGCGCGGCGGGGCGCGCGCTGCACGACCGCGGGCTGACGCGCGAGAAGATCCTGGCGAACTTGAAGCCGTTGCGCGGCAGCGAGCGCGTGTCGAGCCAGGAGCCCGAGGCGGCGTTCCAGGCGCTGGAGAAATACGCGCGTGATCTCACGGCGGTGGCGGCCTCGGGCAAGCTCGACCCGGTGATCGGCCGCGACGACGAGATCCGCCGCGTGATGCAGGTGCTGTCGCGGCGGCGCAAGAACAACCCCGTGATCATTGGCGATCCCGGCGTCGGCAAGACGGCGATCGTCGAAGGGCTCGCGCAGCGCATCGTGGCGGGCGACGTGCCGGAGGGCTTGAAGGGCAAGCGCGTGTTTGCCTTGGATCTGGCCTCGATGGTCGCCGGTTCCAAGTACCGCGGCGAATTCGAGGAGCGCTTGAAGGCCGTCTTGAAGGAACTGCAGGATTCGTCGGGCGAAATCATCCTGTTCATCGACGAGCTGCACAACCTGGTCGGCGCCGGCAAGGGCGAGGGCGCGATGGACGCGTCGAACATGCTCAAACCGGCGTTGGCGCGCGGCGAGCTGCGCTGCATCGGCGCGACGACGCTCGACGAATTCCGCAAGCACATCGAGAAGGACGCGGCGCTCGAAAGGCGCTTCCAGCCGGTGTTCTGCGACGAGCCGAGCGTCGCCGACACGATCTCCATCCTGCGAGGATTGAAGGAGAAATACGAGGTCCATCACGGCGTGCGCATCCAGGATTCCGCGATCGTGGCGGCGGCGACGCTGAGCGATCGCTACATCACCGACCGCTTCCTGCCGGACAAGGCGATCGACCTCGTGGACGAGGCGGCGAGCCGTTTGCGCATTGAGATCGACAGCTTGCCCAC
>CAIXAA010000341.1 GCA_903917305.1 uncultured Myxococcales bacterium
CTGTCGCTGGTGAGACATGCGGGCTAGGCACTTCATCGCCAGGATCGTGTTGAGGATCGCCGGGTAGATGGCGCCCAGCCCGTCGGAGTCCTGCAGCCGCTGCAGCATCCATTCTTCCGCGAGCTTCAAGGCTTGCGTGCGCAGCTTGCCGTCGCGCACGCGAGCGCCGCCTTTGGCCTCCACGGTCCGCAGCGCCGCATCGAGCAGCAGAAAGAAGTTGCGCCACGACACGCGGTTGCTCGGGCCCACCGCGTCGGCAAGCGGAACATGGCGCCGGGAATCGGGAAACAGCTCGTCCAAGGTTGCGTGCGGCGGGCAGGGCATCGCAGGCAAGTGCGCGCGCACGACGGCGAGCGGCACGACGATGGCGCGCGTCCACGATGACATCTGGTAGAGGTTGAAATAGAACCAGTTCGGCAACAGCATGATCTCCGGAGGGATCATCGGCACGCCGCGCCAGTCGTATTGGCCGAAAATGGCGAGGTAGAATTTGGTGTAGGTGTTCACCTTGTGGATGCCGCCGAGTTTGCGGATGCATGCCCGGGCGGCGACCAGGGGCTGCGCGTCGCCGTCCCAGCCGGCAAACTTGAGCGCCCAATAGGCCTTGACGGTCGCTGAGATGTCCGACGGGCCGTGGCTGTAGATGGGCCAGCCGCCATCCGCACATTGGGTCGTGAGGATGTGGCGGGCGATGCGCTGAATCTTGGGGCAGGCGCCCTGACCCAAGAAATTCAGCAACATGATGGTGTCGGCATCGATGGTCGAGTCGCCGAAGATGGCCCCGCACCAATAGCCGCCTTCGCTGTCCTGCAACTGCAGCAGGGCTTGCTGCGAGCGGCGAATGGCCTCCAGCAGCGGCCCGGAAGCGGGCGCGCCAACTCGATTCCGCCGCACCGGCTTGCGGGCGATCGGCGGCCCAACGCGGCTTTCAGCCAACCAATCGGAGGGTAGTTTGGTGATCATGATCGAACTGTAGAGGTCGCGCCGGGGGCCATCAAGGCGCGCCACGCTCGGTCCGCGCGAACGCCTTGCACCGCGCGACGCTGCTGTTCAGGACACGTGTCAGCGCAATGGAGCTGTCCGGAGCGGCAGGCCAGACAAGCGATGCAACGGCCATCGGTTGCGGCGTTCGCGCGTGTGAAGTCGCCTGTGCGTCGCGGTGTCGGGCTCAAGCTGCTTGGACCTGCTCTGAGAGCCGCTCAAGCTTGGCTTTCGTGCGGTCCTGGGGCTGCCTGCGCGGCCGGTGGCCATGTCGAGAGCGCTGTTTGCGCCGCTCCACGGCGTGGGGCGGCACAGGGCCTGGCTCAAGACTGGGGCGCAGGTGGCGGTGGCGGCGAACTCCCGTCAACCGCTGGTCGCGCACGGCATGGCGAAACAGGACTGGCAGCGCGAGGCTCAACCTTGCCGCGAGGGTAGGGCTGGATTGCCGTTCGCCGGACCGCAAGCCGCATCATGGGCCGCAACTCAGCAGCACGTAGCCGTCGGCGCCTGGGCTGGCCACGCCGCCGCTACCCACGCCCGTCGGGTGATAGGCATCGGTGCTCCAGGCGGGCACGGTGCCTGAGCCGGCCACCGTGAAGCCGTAGCTTCCGGCGTAGCCGCTGCCGCCGCCGCCACCGCCGCCGTAGCCGCTGGCGCCGCCGCCGCCGAAGTAGCCGCCACCGCCGCCGCCGCCGCCGAAGGTGCCCGAGACGGCTCCGGTTCCACCCGTGTTGCCGCTGCCTGCGTTGCCCCCGGCGCCGGGGGCGGACTGCGTGCCGCCGGTCGCGCCGGAACAGGCGCCCGATCCGCCGGACGCGCCACCGCCGACGCCAGCATCGCAATTCGAATACGTCCTGCCACCCGCGCCGCCACCGCCGCCGGCCACGAGGGCGAGCGTCGCGCCGACCTGGATGCCGCTAAAGCCGCCGCCGCCGGAACCGGAGTAGTTGGAGTACCCCGCGTTGCCGCCCGCGCCGCCGCCGTTGATACCGCCGAGCATGAGCGAATAGTAGCCGCCGGGTTGCCCGCCGCCGCCGACACGAACCGTCACGGATTGCTGCAGCGGGATCGGCACGCGGCCCATGGCGAAGCCGCCGCCGCCGCCGACGCCCTGAGCGAAGCCGCCGCCGCCGCTCATGCCGCCGCCGCCGGCACCCCAGGCCCTGGCGTAGATGGCGGAACAGCCGGAAGCAGGCGGCGTGAACGGCGCCCCAGTGGTCGCCGTGGCGTACATGGCGGACCCGAACCCCGAGACATTCAGCGTGGCCTGCTGCGAGCCGCTGCCGTAGTTGATGGCAATTGTGCCGGTCGCGTAGCTCGCCGTGGTCGGGCTGAACCGCACCACAATCTTGCAGGTGCTGTTCGCGGCGAGGCTGTCGCTGGGGCAGTCTCCGCCGGCGCCCGGGTAGCTGCCGCCAGCAAAGCTGAACGGCGCCGCGAGCGCACCAGGCGTCAGCGGGGCGGCCGCCGTGTTCCCCTGGTTGTTCACGAGGAAGGTCAGGTCGGCCGTCGTGCCCGTCGGCTGGTAGCCGTAGAAGGCCGTCGTGGCCGGCAGGATGGCCAACTGCGCGGGGGCAGCCACCGCGGGCGGAAGCGCGCAGGCGAGGATGACGTACCCGTCACCCCCAGCCGATCCAGGAATTGCACCTGCGCCGCCAACGCCGACGCCGGGCACGTACACCGCACTGCCTGCGCCGCCCGGCGTCTGGAGATAGCCCGCCATCATCGAGCCGCTGATGGCCCAAGGCACGAGGTAGCCGCTGCCGCCGCCGCCGCCGCCGGCCCAGTAGAGGCAGTCCTGTCCGCCGCCGCCGCCGAAATAGCCGCCGCCGCCGCCGCCGCCGCCGACGTAGTTGTTGGGAGCCGTGCCGGCCATGTACGTCGCGCCGCCGAGCCCGCCGCTCGAGCCGAGCGCGGAGACGCCAGCCTGGCAGCTCCCTCCCGAGCCCCCGCTGCCGGCTTGCGTGGACGATCCGCCGCCCGCCGGCTGCGTGCCATACGTGCCGGAGGAGCCGGAGGTTCCGGAGGCGCCACCTGCGGCGCCGCCCGCGCTCCCCGGATCGCCGCCACCGCCGCCGCCGCCACCGGCCACCGCGACGAAGGAGCCGCCGCGCAGGATGGCGCTGTAGCCGCCGCCACCGCCGCCGCCGCCACAGATGGTGTTGGTGGTGCACGCAGCACTATAGCCGCCCTGAGCCCCGCCGTTCGTTCCTCCGAGCCCGCCGAAGCTGGGACCGAGGGACGTCTTGCCGCCACCGCCCACGGCGATCGAGAGCGTTTCCCCTGGTGTCACGGAGAGGTTGGCCGTCGTCTGGCCTGCCCCGCCGCCAACCGCGCCTGTCGGGTAGCTGGCATTGGCGTAGTTCTCACCGAAGCCGCCCCCGCCGCCGCCGCCCCAGAGCGCGGCTTGCACCACCGTGCAGCCGGTCGGGACGACGTAGCTGCTGGCGCCTGGCGTCGCGAAGGCCGTGCCGCCGATGCCGGAGACGGTCGACGACGCGACCGCTGCCGTGCCCCCGTAAGTGTAGTTCATCGCGAGGGATGTGGTCGCGTACCCTTCGACGCTCGGATGGAAGCGCACGACGAGCTGGCACGTGGCCTGCGGCGCGACGGTGGCGCCGCAAGTGCCGCCGTACCCTGGATAGCTGCCGGTCAGACCGGCGCTGCTCGACGCGTAGCCGAACGGTGCGGCGAGGCTCAGCGACAGGCCGTTTGCCGGCAAGTAGCCTGTGTTCGAGACCAGGAAGGTCAGGTCGGCGTCGCTCGACGTCGGGAGCGCGCGATGCAAACCGAAGTTGTCGGTCGTCAGCGGGAGGATCTGCAGCGAGGGGACGATCTGGACCAGGTAGTTGAACGTGACGGGCGGCAACGATCCGACCTTCGCCGTGAAGCTGTTGGTCTCGTTGCTGCCGCCGAACGTGGCCGTGTTGCTGGCCACGCCGTCGGCGCCGGTCGTGCTGGTCGAGGCGATGCTGGCAGTTCCCGAGGGCGAGCTGGCCGTCCAGGTGATGACCGCGCCCGGAAGCGGCTGGCCGCCGTACGTCGCCATGACCTGGAGGATGCGCGGCGAGCCCGCCATGACCGTGGTGCCATCTGTCGTGAGCTTGACCAACGAGTCTGGGACGACGCCGGTCTCGGTGAAGTACACCTGCGAACCAGCCACGCCGCTGAGCGTTGCGCTGAAGGTGTTGGGGCCGGCCACCGCGCCCACATAGGCGGTGGTCGTGGCCGTTCCGGTCCCGTCGGCGCTGCTCAGGCTGCCTGAAGGCGCCACGCTGCCGCCGCCGCTGAGAACGGCCCAGAGCACGCTGGCCCCAGCCACAGCATTGTTGTTCGCATCGGTCGCCACGACCGCGAGCGTCTGCGACCCTCCGACGGCGACATTCACGTTGTTGGTCGTGCCGACCACGCTCAGCTTGGTCGCCGGGCCAGCGATGCCGGTCGCGGTGAACGTCACGGCCGCGAGTGCCGTGCCATGCGCCTTCGCAGTGAAGGTGTTGGTGCCCGCGGTCTTGCCGAGCGTCGCCACAATGGTGGCCTTGCCGGTGGCGTCGGTGGTGCTGCTCGTGGTCGACCAGCTGCCGTTGCCGCCCGGCGTCGAGGTCGCGACCCAGTCGATCGTCGCGCCGACCACGCTGTTGCCATAGGCGTCGGTCAGCGTCACGGCCAGCGGCTGCGCCGGGCTGCTGCCCGCGACCGCGGTCTGGCTGTTGGTGGAGGGATCCAGTGCGATCGACGCCGGCGCGCCCGCCGTGCTCGTCACGCTGATGTAGACGGTCGTCGGCGTGAGGCCGGCGCGGTACGCGGCGAACTGGTTGAGCCCGACGGTGCTGGCCAACGTCGCGGTCGCGGTAGCCGTGCCGTCACTTCCGGTGACGCTGGAGGCGACGACGCTGCAACCCACGCTGGAGGCCGGGCAGCTGTACGTGCCCCAGGTGATGGTCTGCCCCGCCACGCCGTTGCCGAACAAGTCCGTTACCTTGACGCTGAGGAGCGCCTGTCCGCCGACAGTCGTCGAGCCCGTTGCCATCGGCAGTACCAAGTACTTCCCCGCTGCACTGGTGACTGCAATCGCAGCCGATGTACCTGAAATCGCGCCCATCACGACATCCCTAGCCGTGATGGTCTGGCTTCCTGCCGTGCGCAGGGTCGCCGAGAACGTTCGGACGCCGGCGTCCGCAGCTTGGAACGCATAGCTCCCCGGCAGCGTCGCGGCGAAGTCGCTGGAGGAGAACACCACCTGGCCCAGGTAGCCGGTCGTGATGTTGTTGAAGGCATCATAGGCGGTCACTGTGAAGCTGGAGTTCGCTCCTGCGATCGACGGCGATGCGATCCCCGTCACCGCGAAGTGGTCCGCTGGTCCGGCGACGAA
>CAIXAA010000342.1 GCA_903917305.1 uncultured Myxococcales bacterium
ACGCCGCGCGGGCCAGCCACCAGGCGGGGCAGCTGCGCGAGGCCGAGACGCGCTACCGCCAGTTCCTCGCGCTGCCGACCCACGACAAGGCGGTGGACACGAAGGTCGCGGGCTATCTCCACGAAATCCGTGTGCATTTCGAGCAGGAGCAGGCCGCGGCCAAGGCGCGCGAGGCGCATGCCGAAGCCGCGCGCAAGCTGGCGCAACAGCAGCCGCAGACGGTGCCGCCGCCGACCGTACGCAAGGCCGCGCCGGATCGCACGCCGGGCATCGCGATGACGGCAGTGGGCGTGGCAGCGGCCGTGACGGCGGGCATCCTGGCGTGGCACTTCGCCGACGCGCAGCAGACGCTGAACAAGCAGACGAGCACGTTCGACCAGGATCACCTCATCGCGACCATCACCTGGAAGGACGCCAACGCCGCGCGCGACAGCATCGGCCGCTACAAGACCGGCGCCGCCGTCACGGGAGGCGTCGCCGTCGCCGCCCTCGGCGCGGGCGTCTGGTGGCTCGTCGCGCCGGAGAGCTGGCCGTTCGCGGTCACGCCCAGCCCAAGCGGCGTTTCGCTCAGCGGTTCCTTCTGATGCCGCGACAGCCGACGCGGGTTGGCAAGGATGTCTGCCGATGATCGCCATTGTCGACTACGGTGCCGGCAACGTCGCGAGCGTGCACAAGGCGCTCGCCCACCTGGGACAAGATTCGATTCTGACAGCGGATCCAGCGATCCTGCGCAGTGCGGAGCGCCTGCTGTTCCCCGGTCAGGGCCACTTTGGCCAGGCCATGGCGCGCCTGCGCGAGACCGGCCTGGACCGCGTGCTGCTGGGCATCATCGAGCGCGGTACGCCGTTCGTCGGCATCTGCCTGGGCTTGCAGCTGTTGTTCGAGGCCAGCGACGAAGCGCCCGGAGTGCCCGGCCTGGGCGTGTTGCGCGGCCGCTGCATGGCGTTCGCCGCGCCGCGCAAGGTGCCGCAAATCGGTTGGAATTCCGTGCGCGTCGTTCGTCCGGGTTCGCCGATGGACACGGTCGCCGCGGGGGAGCACTTCTACTTCGTGCACACCTACCACGCCGTCGCCGCCGAACCGCAGGACGTGGTGGCGGTGGCCGACTACGACGGCGACTTCACCGCGGCTGTGCAAAAAGACAATGTCTTTGCAGCGCAATTTCACCCGGAGAAGTCGGGGCGTGCCGGCCTTGCCCTCCTGCGGGCCTGCGTCGGAGGCCTCCCATGCTGACGCGCCGGGTCATCCCGTGCCTGGACATCCAAGCCGGTCGCGTCGTCAAAGGCGTGAACTTCCTGGGTTTGCGCGATGCCGGCGATCCGGTCGAGCTCGCGGAGCGCTATGACGCCGAGGGCGCCGACGAACTGACCTTCCTCGACATTCGCGCCAGCGATCAAGGCCGCGACATTCTTCTGGATCTGGTCACCCGCGTCTCGCAGCGCCTGTTCATTCCGTTCACGGTCGGCGGCGGGCTGCGGTCGGTCGAGGACATGCGCGCGGTGCTGCTCGCCGGCGCGGACAAGGTCAGCCTGGGTACGGCCGCGGTGCGCGATCCGCAACTCATTGCGCGCGCTGCGAATCAGTTCGGCAACCAGTGCATCGTCGTGTCGCTGGACGTGCGCCGCATCGCGGGGCGCTTCGAGCTGACCAGCCACGGCGGCCGCGAGCCGACTGGCATCGATGCAGTGGCATTTGCCAGTCAAGTCGCAGCTTTGGGCGCCGGCGAGCTGCTCGTCAACGACATGGACGCGGACGGAACCGAGCGCGGCTTCGGCCACGAACTCAACCGCAAGATCGCAGACGCAGTGAGGATTCCCATCATCGCCTCAGGCGGCGCGGGCAAGGTCGCGGACTTCGCGGACGCCGTGATCGAAGGCCACGTCGACGCCGTGCTGGCGGCCAGCGTGTTCCACTACCGCAAGATGACGATTGCCGAGGTCAAAGAAGACATGGCGCGACGCGGAGTTCCAGTGCGGCCGACCTACGTCGCTTCGTGAACCGCGCGGCTACAGGGCCGCGTGATCGACTTCGACGCCGAGCCCTTCCAGCTCCTTGAGCACGCCCGCCACGCCCGCCTGCCGGTCGACGAGGTTCGGGTCATAGACGCCGTCGGACGCGTACTTGCCCTTCTGGTACTCGGTCGTGCCGCTCCAAACGTACGGCGACTGCGTGCCTTGCTTGCGGTAGCCGGTGCCGTTGTACTTCTCGAGACCTTCGAGGATGCCCTTGGTGAACCGGTCGCGCTCGCGCTGGATCGCGTCGACCGCCGCGTCCTGCCAGTTGTCGAAGTTGATCCCCTTGGGCACATGCGTCGTCGGCTTGCCGAGCGGATCGCCATTGTGCAGGTAGGTCTTGAAGTTGAAGCTCGCCTCGCGCATGTGGATGAGACCGACCACGTACCACGGCAGCCCCGTGCGCGCCGACACCGGCACGTAGTCTTCCTTGTGCGCAATGATCAACCGAGCTTCGCGCGTCATCAGCCCCGCCGTCACCGGTCCGGTCTTGTTGACGGTCGCCTTCTCGTACATCTCGCGGTAGCGGCTCGCCAGCTGCACGTCCGGCGCGCCGACTTCGCCGGCCTTCATCCAGCCCGTCTCCACCAGGTTCGTTTCGCGATCCAGGATGTAGCGCACTTCGGTCCAGTTGCCCGCCTGCTTCTCGACCGTGGCGCCCGTCAGCTCCAACGTGGCGCCGCGCTGCACGACGATGCTGGTTTTCGTCCTGTCATCCGGCTGCTTGCGCAACGGCGCCTGGACCAGCGCCATCCGCGCACCTTCCGCACCGCCGCGGGTCGGCGTGTCCGCGTGCTGGTCGCCGGTCGCGTCGCGCTGCGGCCCCGGCGTCGTCGTCGCCGGCTGGTGCTGGGTCTGCGGCGGCGCCGGGCTCGGTCCCGTGTCGGTCTGCTGGTCCTGCGCCTTGGGCGGAGTCCACTCTTCCAGATAGTTTTCGACCACATAGCCGCGAGTACCGTCGACGTCGACCAGGATCCACGTCATCCCGGAGGCCTTGCGGCGGTCGTCGAAGATCTTGACCAGGCTGCCGCGGAGCAGCATCGCGATCACCGGCGCGGACATGCCCGCCTGCTCATGCAGCCGCAGGTGACCGATCACGGCGCGCATCCCAAGTGGCGCGGGCATCGGGGCTTGCGCGGCCGTCTCCGCCCCGGCGGCAGGCGTCTGGCCGTCGCGCGGCCCCGCGGTCTCCTCGATCAGGTAGCGGTCCGCGACATAGCCACCGACGCCGCCGACCTGCACGTAGACCCAGCTGGTGCCGTCCTGGTCGCTGCGGTCATCAAACGCCTGCACCAGCGCGGCCTTGGGCAGCACGCGCTGGATCGGCGCCTTCGTGCCGGGCGCACGCCGCAGGTTCAGGGCTTCCTTGACGCGGCGCGGACCGAGCGCAGCCGCCGCCGCCCCCTTCGGCTTGCCATCGTCCACTGCACCGGCGCCGCCAGGCCGCAGCCGTGCCGCACCTTCCGCATACGTCGCAGCAGGTTGCTCGCGCAATCCACCGGACTGGCTCTGCTGCTCCGTCCCTGCCGCGGGCGTCGAGGTTGCTGGAGCCGGACGCTGGTTCTGGGTCTGTTCAGGCAAGGTCCACCTCGACGCGGCGCGCACAAGTTCTCTCTACAGCTTAGGCAGCGCGCTCAGCGTGGCAAGCGACGGCCGCCGATGCGGGGGTGCGCGGGCCCCAGCGCAAGCGCAGCGGCAAGGGCAACCGCGCGTGGCGCCTCTACCACTGGCGCGTCGCGTACGGCTTGTCGCCCTGCCCCGCGTTGCGCGCCGTGGCAATGCGTTGGTTCTTCGAGACGAACATGCGCCGTTGCCAGCGCCGCTCCGCCGCGAGGGCGCCGTGTTCGCTCGCCCCCCACGCCTCGCCGAACAGGTGCTTGGCCGCAGCCACCGCGTCCGGCGACCGGGTGCGGATCTCCTCGACCAGCTCACGCGCGGCGCCCAAGGGATCCGTCTCGACGCGGGTGACCAGGCCCAGCGCCGCCGCTTCCTGCCCGCTGACGATGCGGGCGCTGAACGTCAGGTCGAGCGCCACGTCCTTGCTGACCACGTCGCGCAGCAGCACCGTGCCGGCCATGTCCGGAATCAGGCCCCATTTTGCTTCCATCACCGACAGTTTCGCGTCCGGCGTGCACAGCCGGATGTCCGCGCCCAACGCCAGCTGCAACCCGGCGCCGAAACAGTTGCCGTGGATCGCTGCGATGACCGGCACCGAGAGTTCGCGCCACACGAGGCACATGTTCTGGAAACGATTGGCAGTCGGCTTGAACAGCGCCAGGAAGGCGAACGCCGCGCGCGCCGGCTTGGACAGCACGGACTTCACGTCGAGGCCGGCGCAGAACGACGGGCCTTCGCCGTGGAGGATCACCGCGCGAATCTTCTTGTTTCCCTTGAGGGATCGCCCGGCGGCATTGAGCTCGTCGATCATTTGCAGATCGACGCCGTTGTGCTTGTCGGCCCGCGTCAGCCGGACGTAGGCGATGGTGTCTTCGATCTCGACGGTGACGCGCGGCATGGCGGCTCCTTGCGGGGTGAGCCGCGAGCGTAGCCGCTACAGCTCGAGCTTGCCAAGCGGCGGCGGCCCCGGCACGACCAGGCCCTGATCCACCGCCTCGTCCTGCTCCGCGTTGCCGGCGAAGGCGTTGGCCAGCTGGGTCACGCCGGCCACGGTGCCTTGGATGGCCAGCCCGAAGGCGTTGCCGAAGCTGCCCGTCGCCTCCAACGTCGCTTGCGCGCAGCTGTCCAGCAGCATGCCGGCGCGCGGATGCCCCACCGTCAGGGAGCGCCGCAACGCCACATCCACCGCCTGGAACGCCAGCAGCCCGTCGGCGAACGATTGGCCCAGCCGCCCCTTGTCATCCTGCCACGTCGCCGCCTGGGAGTTGGCCAGCACGCAACCATCGACGTGCAGCGTGGCGTGATCGACGACGGCCGCCGCCAGGTGGTTGTTCACGAGCCGCGACGCGGTCAGATCGGCCGTGGCCTGGGCCAGGACGATGAGGCCTTCGCCGAACGCACCATTCGATTCACGCGGTTGCGTATCCGAGAGCAGCAAGCCGGCCAGCTGGCCCGTGGTGCCGGTGTCGGTGAGCGCGATGCCGCCCTCGTGGTTGCCATGGATATTGCAGCCGAAGGCGCGGACGGTCGACGCACCGATGGCGAGAATCCCCTGGCCGAAAAAGCCGGTGTCATCGGCCGTCGTGCCGTCGATCTCGCAGCCGATCAGCGTCAGGAGCGCGCCCGTGCCGGAAGCGACCGCGCCGGCAAAGCGGTTCTGCTGCAAGCGACAACCGGCGAGCCAAGCCTGGCCGCCGTCCTGCACCGCCACGGCGACGCCCATCTTGCCGGTGTGCACGTCGGGGAGCGAGCCGCCGATCAGGCTCCCGCGCAGCCACGCGTGGGAGCCGGCGCCCCGCACATGCACCGCCGCAGCGCGGTTGCCGGTCAGCAGGCTGCCGTCGATGTGCAACGTCGCGCCGTCCTGGGCGTAGGCGCCCCAGCCAAGATCCTGTGCGATGGGGCGCACTTGCGTGTCAGCAAGGGATGTGCCGCGGAGCGTGATGGTCGAGCCGGCGCCGTTGGCCAGGGCGCCGACGGCGAGGGCCCCCCGAACGCTGCAACCGAAAAGCGCAACACTGGCAGCTTGTTCGACGCGCAGGCCGTAGCCGCTGTCATCGACGGACGGGCGGCCCAACACGTCGGCGATGTCCACGCCGGTCAACTGCACCTGGACACCCAAACCTGCTGCGCGCACGGCACAATCGCGGGAACGCGCCAGGGCGCCACCGGCCACGAGGACGCTCGCGCCATCGCCGGCGGCAATCGCCACGCCAAAGTCCTTGGATGCCGGTTCCACTTGTACATCGCGGACCTGCAGCCGAAGCGCCTGGACTTGCGCCTTGCCGACCGCGGCGACGCCGAAGCGATGCACCTGCGCAATCGAGACGTCTTCCAGGTGCACGACAGCGCCGGTCGCCGCCGAGACGCCGTCGCCGAAGGTCCCCGCCGACGCATCGACGGCGCCGATCGAGGCGCGTGCCAGGGAAAGGTGCGCGGCGGCACCTTCGACGCGCACGCCGTAGGCAACTGCCTGCAACAGCGCGACATCCTGGACGTCGACATCGCCTTGGGTCACGACGAGCGCTGGCCCCGGACCGCCCATGGCCAGGCCTCGCAACTGCACGGCAGCCGCGGCGGGTGCGCTGACGAGGACCGCCGCCGCACCCGGTCCCGGCGCCTCGATGCGCGTCTGGGCCGCACAGAGCCCGATGACGGTCAGCGGCTTCTTGATCTGCAACTGCTCGATCCACGTCCCTTTTCCCAATGCCACCGTGCCACCGTCGCCGGCCTTGGCCACGGCTTGCGCGAGGCTCGCGAACGGCTTCTGCGCCGAGCCATCGCCACCCGCCGCGGCACCTGCGGCGACGTGTAGCGTCCCGGCCGGCAAGCCGGAAGGCCAGGATCCGGAAGGACAAGCCGCGGCGCTCGGCACGCATGGCTGGCTGGCATCGGCAGCGGCGTCGAATCCTGGCGGGCAAGTCCAGGCAAGGCCAGCGGGCGTGCAGGCCGAGCCATCCCGCACGGTTCCGGCAGGACAGGCGCCAGCCGGGCAGCCGCCCGCCGCGTCGGGGTCGGCGCACCAGGCTGGGCCGCTGTCCGGCAAGCCTGCATCTTTGCAGAAAGTACCCGCGGTCCCGTCCTGCCACGCGCCAGCCGCACAAGCCGAGGCGCCGTCGTCCGGAGTGCAAGCGCGGCCGTTCGGCGTGCAGCCTACGCTGGCAGGCACGCAGGCCGAGCCGCTGTCGTCCGCCCAGGTCCAGCACCAACGTGGGACACAACTGGCGTCAAGGCCTGATGTTCTGCACTCCGTCGGCCCGACTTCGACGCAAGCCTGGCCCTGAGGCGACCAGACGCTGCCGATCGCGCATTTGGCCGTCTTGCTGGTGTCGCCGGTCGCTCTCGCGGGTGCGCGCACCTGGCCCGCGCAGGCCCAACCGCCAGCGATGGTCATGGAAAGGACGAACGACCAACCGCCTCTCAAGCCAACCTCCGTTTGCGCGCCGCCGGAGCCGTGCAGTATCCTCCGCCCGCGCGCGGCGAATCGTCTGCCGCTCGGTTTTCGCTGGCAAGGGGGACTGCATGCTTGGCCGCAACACCATCGCTTCTGGCCTGGGCCTTCTCGGGCTGTCCCTGCTGGGCTGGGTGGTCGGCTGCTCGGTCGACAATCCGTGCGACAGCACGCCCTATCCGTCTGCCAGTGGCGCTGTTCTGCGCGTCAGCATGTCGTGCGGACAGGAGGGCGGCACCGGCAGCAGCGCCGCACCGTTCCGCACCATCTCCGCCGCCCTGAGCGCGGCAACTCCCGGCACCACCGTCGTCGTCGCGGAAGGCAACTACGGCGAAAGCTTGAGCATTCCCGCCGGCGTATCCGTCATCGGCCTCGGCATGGACAAAGTGCGCATCGAGCCGTTCGCAAAGGGCGGCATCCTGGTCACCGGCACGGGCGCGACGCGCATCAGCGGACTGACGGTCACGGGCGCCACGGGGTTCGGCATCGGGGTACAGACAGCCGAAGTCGCGCTCAGCGGCGTGCGCATCGAGAACACGCCGGCCGCCGGCAGCAGCAAGCCCGGCCACGGCATCAGCGCGCAAGGCGCGGCGCGCATCGACCTGCAGGGTTGCCAGCTGATCAACAACGCCGGCGTCGGCCTCGTCGCGCAAGGCAGCGGCCCGGTCAGCATCATCGACCCGCTTTTCAGCAAAAATCCCATGGGTACGGCGCGCGGCAAGCCCGGCAGCACCGTCGGCATCATCGACCCGCTGTTCCTGCCGCACAGCGTCGTGAAGGACAATGCCGGCGGCGGCGTCGCGATCATCGATCCGCTGTTCATGCCGACAGGTGGCCAGATCGCGCTGCAGTTGACCGCGACGGATGTGCAGCACAACGGCCGCTACGGCGTCGCGCTGTACGGCGCCAGCGCCAGCTTCGCACGCTGCGCCGTCCATGGAACCTATGGACAATCCAACGATTCCGCGGATGGTCTCGTCGTCGCGCCCGGCCTCGCCGCCGCCACCAGCTCCGCCGCCCTGGCCGTGCAGATGGACGGCACCAGCATCGTCACCGGCAACGGCCGCGCCGGCGTCCTGGTCACGGCCAACGCAACCGTGCAAATTGGCGCCGAAATCTCCCTCAACGCGCGCGGCGGCGTGTGGGCGCAGGGCGCAGGCGCCCTGGTAAGCATGAGCGCTTCGGCGCTGGTCGCCCAGAACTCGATGGTCGGCCTCGCGGTGACGGCCGGCGCCACGCTGCACGTCGACGGCGCGCACATCGCCGACACCAAGCCGCGCAGCGTCGTCCTGCCCGCCGGTGGCACGGCTGCCGTGGAACTTGCCGACGGCATTGGCATCTTCGGCCAGGCCCATGGCCGCATCAGCGGCGCCATCCTCAGCGGCAACAAGCGCGCCGGCGTCGTGG